>NZ_SNMT01000016.1:0-106902 GCF_013350575.1 Salmonella sp. SG203 | reverse complement strand
AATTTATAACCATGAACGGCCACACCTGGCCCTGAAATACAAAACGCCCGATGATGTTCATCAGGCGTTTTACAGACAAAAAACTGTCAACCTATATCAGGACTAGTCAGTATAATCAATAAAAAAGTGGTACTTCCCGCCATATCCAAAATTGACCACACTAACCAAAGCGCAAATGGGCGCTTAGGTTTAGAGACCTCCCCTATTCATGGCCAGCCAGCAAGTCACAATCCTCCCCGCATCCGGTCGGACTCAGGACTTAGCATTCTGACTTTTACGTTTAACATCAGTGAATTAAATCAATAACTGCTTTGTGAGAACTTACACAAAAAGTTTCCAGGTTATTAAATTAAGGTTAAAAACTGATAATTTAAGCGTGTAAAAATATGGCACGTTTTAATGCCGCTTTTACAAGGATTAAAATAATGTTTTCCCGGATTAGAGGTTTGATTTCATGTCAAAGTAATACTCAAACCATCGCACCTACGCTCAGTCCACCTTCATCAGGCCATGTAAGTTTTGCTGGGGTTGATTATCCTCTATTACCACTAGATCACCAAACGCCGCTCGTTTTTCAGTGGTTTGAACGCAATCCAGATAGATTTGGTCAAAACGAAATTCCCATTATCAATACGCAGAAAAACCCTTATCTTAATAAGATTATCAATGCTGCTATAATAGAAAAAGAAAGAATTATCGGTATTTTCGTTGATGGCGATTTTAGCAAGGGACAAAGAAAAGCATTGGCAAAATTGGAACAAAATTATAGAAACATAAAGGTTATTTATAATTCTGACCTTAATTATAGCATGTATGATAAAAAGTTAACGACGATTTATTTAGAAAACATCACCAAACTGGAAGCTCAGTCAGCAAATGAACGAGATGAGGTCTTGCTTAACGGGGTAAAAAAAAGCCTGGAAAATGTCTTGAAAACAATCCTGAGGAAACGCTTATTTCATCTCATAATAAAGACAAAGGTCACTTATGGTTTGACTTCTACAGAAATCTTTTCCTGCTAAAAGGAAGCGATGCCTTTCTGGAAGCTGGTAAACCTGGTTGCCATCATTTGCAACCAGGCGGCGGTTGCATATATCTTGATGCAGATATGTTACTTACTGATAAACTCGGCACGTTGTATTTACCTGATGGTATCGCTATCCATGTAAGTCGTAAAGATAATCATGTTAGCCTTGAAAATGGGATTATTGCTGTTAACCGCAGCGAGCATCCAGCATTAATAAAAGGACTCGAAATTATGCACAGTAAACCTTATGGCGATCCCTATAATGATTGGCTCAGTAAAGGGTTGAGGCATTATTTTGACGGTTCTCATATACAAGATTATAACGCATTTTGCGATTTCATTGAATTTAAACACGAAAATATCATTATGAACACAAGCAGTTTAACTGCCAGTTCTTGGAGGTAATCATGATAGCCTTGTTTTACTCACCCTTCCCACCGTCACGTATAATCGGTATCCAGAGTTATTCCTTTATCCTGTAAAATGTGATACAGATTCTCCATTGATCTAATAACTACCTCAATTTCACATTCAAGTTTCTCTACAGAACTTTCATTGAGTGAGAAGTTGAGAGCCAGTAATAATGATTGTGAGTTATTATCATAACACAAATGTGGTCCATTATTCTCTGCAAACCATAAATTAGCATTGAGAAATTCAAAAGCAAGATTATTATTATCCGGAGGTCTTCCGCAAAAACCGTATATCATTATATACTCGCTGTTAGTGCTTGTTAGTAAGATACGGTAACGGTTATCTATAATAAATGAGCATAATCTGTTTTCGTCAAAGACAATTGAATCGGTATTTAATTTTAGTGAAAACTGTCTTAATAAGCGATCGGCTCTTGAATACATAACACCCCATACTCTATCTAAAGCGTTCCTATATAAGTCATAAGCCTCTGGTCTGGACGCTTAACACCCCGTGTCATCGTCGGAATTCGTCTTTTCCCTATGACTTGCTGTGTTTGCTCATTTATGGCCAGGCTGGCCGGGTTCTGACACCATTTGCGCTAAGGTATAGTCCGGCGCATATTCCCATCATACCAATCCCCCCTATGCCAAACGATGCGCCTAAAACCGTCAGGGCGGTAGTATATGTAGCACCACTACTGACACTGGCGACAGCCCCTGAGCATACCCCACTGAAAATACCTGTAAACAATGCTGTGGTTCCCAGGCATATTAAACATCTGGGTTTATTGCCGTAAGCGTTAAACTCAACGATTTCAGCTACCGGTTTTTCGTCATTACCCCGTTCAGAAGGAGGGAGCAATGGCGTTTGCTCATTCACGCCTGAAGTGACATTCATATAAACCTCTTTCATGCACATGCCTGTTTATGAGAAAAGTGATACCTTCAGGCAACGGTACGACTATAAGACACCGCGCTAAGCCATCATCTAAATAGGTTTTATTTGATATATAGTAGCGTGCTTCTAATAGTGCGCCGTGTTTCTGCCAAAGAGTCTAAAGAACATTTCGATTTTATGCTATTAAAAAGTATTTTTGGTAATAAATATCAGGTTTTTATCTGATATAGTGGTGTTTGAAATTAATGCTGATAACTGACGTAGGGTCGTCTTGTTAATCCTCCGTTTCGTTATTAAAGGCGCTATATCGGAAAGCGTCTGACTACCCCTTGTGGTTTCCTTGCACTCTTACAAGCGCTACTCAATGCGCATAACGGCATCTCTCTTGTCGCCATTTGCCTTAAACCATGCTTCGCTTACCGCTGCGTACAGCAGGAAGAAAAACGGTAAAGCAATAAGTGCGCAACGTTTCAATTTTCATCCTGTTCTGACCTCGCTTTTTCATTTCTGCTATACACTTTCTGGAGATTGTTGTTCAACCTATTAAGGCATAACGGATGGCTAACTTTCCCGCCAGCTTACTGATCCTCAATGGCAAAAGCGCTGACAACCAGCCGCTACGTGAGGCCATTACGCTACTTCGCGACGAAGGCATACAGATTCACGTTCGGGTAACCTGGGAAAAAGGCGACGCGCAGCGTTACGTTGATGAAGCCCGTAGACTGGGCGTTAAAACGGTGATTGCCGGCGGCGGAGACGGTACCATTAATGAAGTGTCTACCGCGCTCATCCAGATCCGCGACGGCGTAGCCCCCGCACTGGGCCTTTTGCCGCTCGGCACCGCCAACGATTTTGCCACCAGCGCCGGTATTCCTGAAGCGCTGGACAAAGCGCTGAAACTGGCGATTGCCGGAAACGCGATGGAAATTGATATGGCCAGGGTCAATGATAAAACCTGTTTTATCAATATGGCGACGGGCGGTTTTGGCACCCGCATTACCACCGAAACGCCGGAGAAACTCAAGGCCGCGTTGGGCGGTGTCTCCTATCTTATTCACGGTCTGATGAGAATGGATACGCTGACCCCTGACCGCTGCGAAATACGTGGCGAAAACTTTCACTGGCAGGGAGATGCGCTGGTGATCGGCATCGGCAACGGTCGTCAGGCCGGCGGCGGGCAGCAATTATGTCCTACCGCGCTGGTTAACGACGGGCTGTTACAGCTACGGATTTTTACCGGCGAAGAGCTGCTGCCGGCGCTGTTTTCCACACTCACGCAGTCAGATGACAATCCGAATATTATTGACGGCGCCTCGGCGTGGTTTGATATTCATGCGCCGCATGAAATCACGTTCAATCTGGATGGCGAACCACTCAGCGGACAAGAATTTCATATTGAGGTGCTGCCTGGCGCATTACGCTGTCGGCTGCCACCAGACTGCCCGTTGCTACGTTAATAACACCTGTCGCTGGCCGGATGCGTTCACATCCGGCTTTTCTTCGTTGAACTCAGGCGATGGTGACTTTGCTATCCAGATAGACATCCTGTACGGCGTTAATCAACTTCACGCCATCAGCCATCGATTTCTTAAAGGCTTTACGTCCCAGAATTAGCCCCATTCCACCGGCTCGTTTGTTGATCACCGCGGTACGAACCGCGTCGCCGAGATCAGTGTCGCCGCCGTCCGCGCCGCCGGAGTTGATAAGCCCGGCGCGTCCCATATAGCAGTTCGCCAACTGGTAACGTACCAAATCGATCGGGTTATCGCTGGTCAGTTTGCTGTACACGCGGTCATCGGTATAGCCGAAGTTGACCGCTTTATAACCGCCATTATTCTCGGCCATTTTCTGTTTCACAATATCCGCGCCAATCGTAGCGGCCAGATGGTTGGCTTGCCCCGTCAGGTCAGCGGATACATGGTAATCAACGCCGTCTTTTTTAAAGGAAGAATTACGCAGGTAAGCCCACAATACGGTCACCATACCCAGCTCATGCGCACGCTCAAAAGCGGCGGAGATCTCTTCAATCTGGCGACGAGACTGTTCCGAACCGAAATAGATCGTCGCGCCTACCGCCACGGCGCCCATATTGAACGCCTGCTCAACGCTGGCGTACAGGGTCTGATCGTACTCTGTCGGATAGCTCAATGTTTCGTTGTGATTCAGTTTGACCAAAAACGGAATACGGTGCGCATAGCGCCGTGAAACCGAGGCCAGTACGCCGTAGGTAGAGGCCACGCAGTTACAGCCGGCCTCAATCGCCAATTCAACAATGTTTTTTGGGTCAAAGTAGCGCGGGTTGGCCGCAAAAGAGGCGCCGGCGGAGTGCTCCACCCCCTGATCGACGGGCAGTATCGAAAGGTATCCTGTTCCCGCCAGGCGTCCAGTATTATAGAGCGTCTGCATATTACGCAGAACGGCTGGTGGACGATTATTGTCAATCATCACCCGGTCAACGTAATCCTTGCCGGGTAGATAAAGCTGATCGGAAGGAATGGTCATACAACGATGCTGTAAAAGGCTGTCGGCGTCTTTGCCAAGCAACTGCGCAATATCAGTCATAGCTATGCTCCCGTAAGTTCCGATAGGGTATCGGAAGGTGAATAGTCCTGCCCCGCAGATTGCGGGTCGCAATAAGCCTGGTACTGACCGACCATTTTTGCCAACTTTAGCGCATTTTTTCGGCGCTATCTGCTGACTCGATTCACGTCCGAAAAAGTGTTAGTTCGGTCAAAATTAACGCTCAATGGTATTTAAAAGGTATTATTAAATGGTATTGTCATGGCGTACCTTACCTGTCATGAAGGATTCAAAAATGAAAACGACCTTTAAACTGTCGTTCATGATGTTCGTGGAGTGGTTTATCTGGGGCACCTGGTTCGTCCCCCTGTGGCTATGGCTAAATAAAAGCGGGTTTTCCGCCGGTGAAATAGGCTGGTCTTATGCCTGTACCGCCATTGCGGCGATCCTGTCGCCGATTCTGGTCGGCTCCGTTACCGACCGTTTTTTCTCAGCGCAAAAAGTCCTGGCGGTACTGATGTTTGCAGGCGCCGTGCTGATGTATTTCGCGGCGCAGCAAACCACCTTCGCCGGATTCTTTCCGCTGCTTCTGGCCTATTCATTGACCTATATGCCGACCATCGCGCTGACAAACAGCATTGCCTTCGCTAACGTACCGGACGTTGAACGCGATTTTCCACGCATTCGCGTTATGGGAACCATTGGGTGGATAGCCTCCGGCCTCGCCTGTGGATTCCTGCCGCAAATGTTAGGCTATAACGATATTTCCCCCACCAACATTCCACTGCTCATAACCGCCGCAAGTTCAGCGTTGCTGGGCGTATTTGCGTTCTGTCTGCCAGACACGCCGCCAAAAAGCACCGGCAAGATGGATATTAAAGTGATGCTGGGGCTGGATGCGCTGGTCCTGCTGCGCGATAAAAACTTTCTCGTTTTCTTCTTCTGTTCTTTTCTGTTTGCGATGCCGCTGGCCTTCTACTACATCTTCGCTAACGGCTATCTGACAGAAGTGGGAATGAAAAACGCCACCGGCTGGATGACGCTCGGCCAGTTCTCTGAAATCTTCTTTATGCTGGCTCTGCCCTTTTTCACTAAGCGCTTTGGCATTAAAAAGGTATTATTGCTTGGTCTTATTACCGCCGCGATCCGCTACGGCTTTTTTGTCTATGGCGGCGCGGAAACGTACTTCACTTACGCCCTGCTGTTCCTCGGTATTTTGCTGCACGGCGTAAGTTACGATTTCTACTACGTCACCGCCTACATTTATGTCGATAAAAAAGCGCCGGTTCATATGCGTACCGCTGCGCAAGGGCTTATCACCCTCTGCTGTCAGGGATTCGGCAGCCTGCTGGGGTATCGTCTCGGCGGCGTGATGATGGAAAAAATGTTTGCTTATCCGCAACCGGTTAACGGTCTGACATTCAACTGGGCGGGCATGTGGACGTTTGGCGCGGTGATGATTGCCGTCATCGCGCTACTGTTTATGATTTTCTTTCGCGAATCGGACAAAGAGATCACTGCTATTGACGATCGCGATATTGCGTTGACACAAGGGGAAGTAAAATGAAAGCAGAACGTATTCTCGGTGCTCTTTACGGGCAAGCGTTAGGGGATGCGATGGGAATGCCCTCTGAGCTGTGGCCGAGAACGCGCGTCAAAGCGCATTTCGGCTGGATTGACCGCTTTCTGCCCGGCCCAAAAGAAAATAATGCCGCCTGCTATTTTAACCGCGCGGAGTTTACGGACGATACCGCAATGGCGCTCTGCCTGGCCGACGCGCTACTCGAATGCGAAGGCAACATTGATCCCGAGATTATTGGGCGTAACATCCTCGCCTGGGCGGAACGCTTTGATGCGTTCAATAAAAATGTACTCGGCCCAACGTCAAAAATTGCGCTGAATGCGATTCGCGACGGCAAACCCATCGCGGCGCTGGAAAATAACGGCGTGACTAACGGCGCGGCCATGCGCGTTTCGCCGTTGGGCTGCCTGTTGCCGCCAACTAACCTGACAGCCTTTATAGCAGAAGTAGCGTTAGCCTCCAGCCCGACGCATAAATCCGATCTGGCGGTGGCTGGCGCCGTGGTTGTCGCCTGGGCCGTCTCGCGAGCGGTTAACGGCGACACATGGCAAAGTATTGCCGACTCGCTCCCCGCCGTCGCCCATCAGGCGCAGACAGCGCGTATTACCACGTTTAGCGCCTCGCTATCGGCACGTCTGGAACTGGCGCTAAACATTGTCCGCCACGCCGACGGCGTCGAATCTGCCAGCGAACAGCTCTATCAGATCATCGGCGCGGGAACCAGCACCATTGAATCGGTTCCCTGCGCTATCGCCATGGTGGAACTGGCGAATACCGATCCTAACCGCTGTGCCGTGCTGTGCGCTAACCTCGGCGGCGATACCGACACTATCGGCGCGATGGCTACCGCCATTTGCGGCGCGTTGCACGGGGTAAGCGCCATTAACCCCCAGTTAAAGCAAACGCTGGACGAGGTTAATCAGCTGGATTTTGCGCGCTATGCCGTTGCGCTGGCGAGCTATCGTCAACGGCGGGAGGCACTATGAACGGCGCACGGTTGCTGACATTATTACCGACCCTGCATACCCGGCGTCCGCTCACCGTTATCGGCGCGGCAGTGATCGATATCATTGCCGACGCCTGGACGTTGCCGCGTCGCGGAGACGATATTGAACTGCAACAACAGAGCGTCAATGTCGGCGGCTGTGCGCTGAATATTGCCGTGGCGTTGAAACGACTGGGGATTGACGCCAGCAATGCGCTGCCGCTGGGCCAGGGCGTGTGGGCGGAGAGGATTCGCCGCCGTCTGGCAAAAGAGGGATTATCCAGCGTGATTGACGCGGTTGAAGGAGATAACGGCTGGTGTCTGGCGTTAGTCGAACCGGATGGCGAACGCACGTTTATGTCTTTTAGCGGCGTGGAAAACCAGTGGAATGCGGACTGGCTGTCGCAGCTCAGGACACCGCGGGGCAGTCTTGTCTACCTGTCCGGCTATCAACTGGCCTCGTCCTGTGGCGAGCCACTGATCCAGTGGCTGGAAACCGTCGACGATGTAACGCCTTTTATCGATTTTGGCCCACGAATCGGTGATATTACAGACGATGTAATGGCGCGCATTATGGCCTGCCGACCCATCGTCTCCCTCAATCGCCAGGAAGCCATCATCGCCGCGGAACGCGCCGGACTTGCGACCGATACGCGCACTTTCGGCGAAGCATGGGTAAACCGCTTTTCCGCGCCGCTGGTGGTGCGCCACGATAAAGACGGAGCGTGGTATTTTAGCGCGCAATCTTCCGGCGTTGTGCCAGCGTTTCCGGCAACCGTGGTGGATACCATCGGCGCGGGCGACAGCCATGCTGGCGGCGTGCTGGCAGGGCTGGCGTCAGGCTGGCCGCTCGCGGATGCCGTACTGCTGGGAAATGCGGTGGCAAGCTGGGTGGTCGGGCATCGCGGCGGCGACTGCGCGCCCACGCGCGAGGCGCTACTCCTCGCACACAAAAACGTATAGGTCGCTACGACAATAACTGATGCTGTATTCAATAGGCCGCTGCTGCTGATCGAGCGCCACCTGCTTAATCACCAGCACCGGCACTTTACCATCCATTTGAATATGCGACTGAAACTCATCATCCGGCATCCGGGCGCTGACGCGGGATCGGGTACGCTGAGGGTAAATGTGCTGGCGACGAAAATAGTCATACAACGAAATGCCAATCGCGTCGACATCATGAATCAGATGCGCGGGCACCCAGGACTCTTCAATCGATACCGCATCCTCATCAACATAACGAATGCGTTTGAGTAAAAAGACGTCGCTGCCTGCGGGGATCGCCAGATGCTGCGCGACCTCATCCGGACAACTTACCACGCGTTTGTTAACCCATAGCGTATCCGGTTTTTTGCCGCGCAAGACAACCTGCTGAGAAAATCCCCGCGCCTCTTTCAGGGAATATTCAAAGATATTATTGATTTGCGTACCGTAGCCGCGGGCGCGCGTGACGACACCCTCTTCTTCCAGCGCCTGCATCGCTTTCCGTACCGTGATGCGCGAGACGCCGGTAAGCTGGCTGAGATCGCGTTCGCCAGGCAAAATATTACCGTGCTCAAGAATACCGCTGCGCACGGCATCCTTTACCGTCTGGGCGAATTTCATGTATAGCGGCGTATTATCCGCCGCTGAAATTCGTTCATTCAGTTGCGCGATGAGCCGGGTATGCGCTTGTTCCATTTATCTTTCCTGACGACGGGTTTGTAGGCAGTATACTACCACCACGCGTGGAAATGATGTACCGGACCAATGCCCTTCCCCACTTCCAGCGTGTCCGCCTGCGCCAGCGCCGCCGAAAGCCATGCCTTCGCCTCGTTTACCGTCTCTCCCCAACTGCGATGCCGGGGCCGTAACGCCGCCAGCGCCGCCGACAGCGTACAGCCCGTCCCATGCGTATTTTTGGTGTTCACACGCGGCGCGCTAAAACGTTGCGCGCCCTCACGGGTAAAGAGCCAGTCCGGGCTTTGCGCATCCTCTAAATGCCCGCCTTTCATCAATACCGCTTCACACCCCATCGCTAGTAACGCCCGCCCCTGCGCCAGCATCTCCTGTTCCGTACGCGCATGGGGCGCATCCAGCAACGCTGCGGCTTCCGGCAAATTAGGCGTAATCAGCGATACCTGCGGCAACAGCCGGACGCGTAATGTTTCTATCGCAGAGGGCGAGAGCAGCGGATCGCCGCTTTTCGCCAGCATCACCGTATCCAGCACCACATTACGTACATGATGGCGCTGTAACCGTTCCGCCACGGCCTCGACAATATCGGTTTCCGCCAGCATGCCGATTTTTGTGGTATCAATGCGCACATCGCTGAACACGGAATCAAGTTGAGCGGCGACAAAGTCCGGCTCTATCCGGTACACCGACTGTACGCCACAGGTATTTTGCGCCACCAGCGCGGTGATGACCGAACAGCCATATGCGCCCAGCGCGGAAAAGGTCTTGAGATCCGCCTGGATACCGGCCCCCCCGCTGGGATCGGTGCCGGCAATCGTCAGCGCGTTAATTCGTTGCATTGGCCGCCTCCATATCCAGATGATAGAGCGCATCAAGAAAAGCCGGGATGAAGCTGCCCGGTCCTTCGCTACGCTCTGCCGCGACCTGTCCAGCCAGTTTCATCCAGCAGCAGGCCGACGCGACATTGTCCAGCGCGGCGCCCGGTAACGCGCAACTGGCGGCGACAACCGCCGACAACGCGCAGCCGGTGCCTACAATGCGAGTCATTAACGGATCGCCGCCGGGAATGCTCAGCGTGCGCTGACCATTAGTGACGTAATCTATCTCTCCGGTAACCACAACGATGCAGTCTATCTGACGCGCCAGCGCCTGCGCCGCAGGCAGTGCGGCCAACGCCGCCTCGGTGGTATCTACGCCACGTCCGCCCAGCGCCATGCCGGATAACGCCAGGATTTCCGAGGCGTTGCCGCGTATTGCCGCCGGGCGCAGGGACAAGAGATCCAGGCAAAATCGCCGACGAAATTCCAGCGCGCCCACCGCGACAGGATCAAGCGTCCACGGCGTTTTGGCATCATAAGCGCTTTCTACCGCCGCACGCATCGCGTCAGCGCGTGAGGCGGTTAATGTTCCGACATTAATCAGCAAGGCGTTGGCGATGGCGGCAAACGGTCTGGCCTCGACAGGATCAATCACCATGGCGGGTGAAGCGCCCAGCGCCAGCAGCGTATTGGCGGTAAACGTTTGTACGACGTCATTCGTCATACAGTGCGTAAGCGGGGAGAGCGCGCGAAAGTGTTTTAACGTATGCGCCGCAAGCGTGCGGCAGTGCAGGTCAGGCTGCATGGTTCAGCTCCTGCCCGCGTGAAGAAGGGACACGAGCAGTGTCAGACTTCCCTACGCTGGCATTATCCAGATCAGGTGGTACGGGTATTTCTCAGCCTTCACAAAGAAGGGCACCCCGAGTCGTCAAGCCCCGCCGTGTTAAGCGGGGGTTTCGCTATTAAGCATACTGTCTGCGCCAGACAATGTAAATTTACAGCCAACGGCGGACGATAATTTCAGCGTTATCAGATAGTTCTCAAAACCTATTCGGTTCTGGCAAACTTGCTGGCGGATATGTTGCTGCACGACGCTTTCGTTTACACTTTTTACGAAAAGGGGCGTGAGATAACAAAATAGCGCTTGTCAGATACGCCACCAGCAGAAATGATACACACGATGTTAACTGACCCGCATATGTGGAGGGTAAAAGTATGAAAAGTAAGTTGCTGCCTTGCGCGCTGTTGCTTGCAACCAGTTTTGCATGGGCCGCCCCCGCGACAACGGGCATTGATCAATATGAGTTAAAAAGCTTTATCGCCGACTTCACCCACTTCAAGCCCGGCGATACCGTTCCGCAAATGTACCGCACCGATGAGTATAATATTAAACAGTGGAAATTACGTAATCTGCCCGCGCCAGATGCCGGTACTCACTGGACCTATATGGGCGGCGCGTATGTACTGATTAACGATACCGATGGAAAAATCATCAAAGCCTATGATGGCGAGATTTTTTATCATCGATAAAAAAAGCCCCCTCATCCAGAGGGGGAAATACAGCCCCATGTTACTTTTTTATTAGCCCTTAATCACTCTATCCCCTTCAAACCTCCTTTTTGTTGACTGCCTTCACTACCCGATTCGCTCTGGATCTCGCCCTTTTGAAACTACCGCATACCACATTAAAATTTATTGCAGAAAGATTGTCATCCCGGTCACTTATTATTGTAAGTGACCGGAAGTTCATTCACCTATCGCGCCATATATCTTAAATGTTTTTCATATATATTAATCGTATTTCACATAGATCAGCGCAGTCGCTTTTAGATCGCCTGGCTTTATATTGTCTCGGTCATAAACATAATAACTGGCGATAATAGGGATTGTTATCATATCACTGTTGAGCGGCGTGCCTACTTGATCCACTTTCCATAACGTTGAAGCATTACCCTGCTCTGCTGTATTTGAAATATTCACCGTTTTTCCACCGCTCTCCAGTATAAATCCGACGCCATTATTCACAGCACCACGCAACACAGAATAGCTATCTGGTATTAAATCACTGCTGGAGAGATAAACCGTCATTTTACGCGATGTTTGTTTAGCATTACCAAAAAGATTATCACACTGGAGTCGAATATTATCCGCGGCATTTTTGTTGCTGACCTTGCCTGTGTTATATAATTCAGAAAGCGCAATATTCGGTAGCGTGATCGTCAGATCTTCAGGTTTGCAGGTTGTCTGCTTGCGATCGTAGGACACAAACAGATCAAATGAATATAACCCTGCACCTCTAAGATAACTATTATAATCTGCGGCACAGGCATTCCAGCCTCTTCCTGCTAGCAGGCACCCTAAAAACCGCAAACTGGCCGTAAACTGAGTTGCAGAAGAAGCGCTTGTTATTGATACCACCCCGTTGATTAGGACACTGTTCCCACTACCGGCAGAAATATTTACATTCGCCCCAGAGGAAGCGGGTTCAACCGTTACCGTATAGCCCGTTGTAAACGGCATTGTGAGAGTATTATTATCTGCCCAGGCGATTTTTAACTTCAGTTTTACTGTATCATTGTATAATCCCACGATGATATCGGAAGGATCCATACGCGTTATCTTATAAGTCCCTGAACAAGTTGTATCGTTAAAATTATGGCTATAAGTTGCGGACTGATTAGGGTTAATCGTAAAATCCTCACGAATAATTAAATTATCCTGATAAGTAATTTCTCCCGTACAGGCTGCGTATGTTTCAGGTAAAATCAATAACATCACGATAAAAAGAAAGAGTTTCATTTCACCACCTCACCACTACCGACAAATATAAACTTTACTTTCATCAACCGTTTTTCCAAAGGTGATTGAACATGAAAGCCCCTGCTCTTTATCTACTGGTACACTGACTTCGGGCGGAATATCATTCGTTCGAATAAATAGCTGACTACCTTGTCCAACAATGCCCACATTATGACCATGATGATCTACTACATCATAACCAAAAATAAGAGGCGAGCCATCAGGACGCTGCGCTTTAATAAACCATGGTTTACGCTGGTCGGTATCAAAATTCACTAGCACGACGGCCCCTCGGTACGGGGCGGCAACTTTACGGTTACCGCGTAATTCCGTTTCACTGCTACTTTGCGACACATCAAGCATAAGATGGTTTTCGCGATATGGCGTAAGGTTGTCATAAACCACCGTTCCTTTTTTATTGGTGGTCCGATATTTTTGGCCGTTAACGTAGGCTCCTTCAAGTCCCGGAGCCTGCATAATCGCAAAGGTATCTGAAAGCCGGCTGGATAAATTCAACCCGCCACTCCAGGCTACAACCCCACCGGAAATACTTCCGCCGGTCTGAGTATAATTGGACGACTGGCTGTAACTACCATTAAGCGTTGCAACGGGCGTATTCCAGGTTAAATTCGTCCCCGCTGTGGTCTCACTATCCTGTCGCTGATGACTAACATTCACGCCGTAATTAAATTGATCGCGACTGCCTGCCGTACCGGTTAAACCAATATTGTTTGAGGTAAATCCATCATCATCAAAGGTCGTCGAGTTCGACACATTCAGATGACGCCGCGGGGTAGTAATACCGTCCCCCCAGTCAAAGGGAATTGAAATAAACAGGTTAAAACGTTTATCTTCATTATGATCCTCGTCGTAAGTCTGACTGGCGGATAACGTATAATTAATTTTCTGGAACGTATTGGAATAGCTTATTTGATAATCTTTACTGGTGCCGCTACGTCCCCAGTAATCACGCCATAATGCACTCAGTGATACTGCGCCCCATCCTTCTGGCAAGGATTGGCTCACATTAGCTGAAAACGTATTTTTACGCCCAAAATCGTTTTGATAATAATCAGCAATATCGTATACATCATTCTTATCGCGACGATAGTTATTTTTATTATTGGCCCAGACATGATCGTTAAATGTGCGGTAATCCTGTGATGAATACCGATACGCAGCCAGACCAAACCGAGTTAATGTTTGGGTCAGGTATTTATTATAAGCAATCTGATAACTCTGACCATCAAATACATCGCCATTATCCTGTTTACTGTGCGCTCGCGTAGCGTCAAGCGAAATGGCGCCAATCCGGGTATTCCACCCCGTGCCGAGGGTAAACGCATTATAATGGTTCGATAGCATCGTACCGCCATAAAGCGTCAACAGGTTATTAAGGCCATACTGATAACTGATTTGTGTAAAATCGGCCTGATTATCGGCGCCTTCAATATGACTACGGCCGGCGGAAAAATCATACTTAGAGACGCCAGGCTGCAACATGTTCGGTACGGAAGCGTAAGGCACCAGCCAGGTATTTATCGAACCATCCGCCTCACGCACGGTGACATCAAGATCCGCGCCACCGCCCGCGAGTTGCAGATCCGCAATGGAAAAGGGGCCAGGAGGAACCTCTTTCTGATAAACAACGAATCCGTTCTGTTCGATGGTTACCAAAGCGTTAGTCTGTGCAATCCCCTGCACCAACGGCGTAAAATTCTGTTTCGAGTTTGGCAACATTTGCATATCGCGGAACAGGCGAACGCCGGTAAATCTCACAGAATCAAAAATCTCTGACGAGGTATACTGATCCCCGGCGCGTAATGTGCCGAGGAGCTCAGCGATACCGCGCTCCAGATACAATGTGTTGCTTTTCCACTCACCGCTGCTGCCATCGGTTTTATTAAATGTGGTATCCGTATGCGCTTGCCAGCCCAACAGATTGAAACCGCTATTGAACCGAACGTAAGTACTTTCACTACTGCCAGAATTCTTATAGTCACTGTAATACTGGCTGGCATAGTAAGAAGTATAAAATGCATTGATGCCGCGATCCCAGTTTTCAGGCAATACATAACCCGCCTCGACCTCATTTACATAGGCCTGGGGAACGCTCAAATCCAGCCGAAAAACTCCAATATTAAAAGTATAGCCACCGCTTCTCACGACATCTTTTAACGCAATACAATCCGTTGCTCCCTGCGGTTGCAGACCATCGCTTATCACTCCAATATTTTTCAACAACTCAGTTGAAATACACGTGCTACCGGGTTCATCGGCAACAATGATATCGTATTTACCTCGCCATTGATTGTTGACATAAATATCCAGTTCGTACTGTCCCGGAATTGGCTTATTCTCATCCAGATGGAAATTTGTTATTTTTTGATCTCTCATTCCCCCCACCATAAAATGGGTATCAAACGTTTCCGTCGCGATAGCCTGCGTTTGCCAGGTAAACAGAGTCAATAAAACAAGCGAAGCGATGGGCGTCATCCTTAGCATGATGAACTCCTGTTTATTTTACATTGATTTTGCTACTAATATAGTTACCATTATCATCAATAATTGTTACTTCATACTGGCTTGTTGACGCATATTTCATGTTAATATTTTGCGTCGATAGCGGTGGCAGCATGATAGTTTGATCATTAATCTTAGTATTTCCTGCTTTTACATCCGTCACGGTAATCCAGTTTGCAGTATCATTTTTCATGATGACAGTTTTATTACTGCGAAATAAACCAATCCGCTGAAAACTGTCTTTGGTTACGGCGGCAATTCGACTGGGGCGCCATATTAATTTTATTCGATTCTGCATTGCGAATTTAAGCACATTTTTACCGGCGTTTTCCTGGCTGTTTGGTGGAATATCAAGCACATTCAGATAAAACAGACTTTCTTTGTTGTCCGGTAAGCTATTAGGCATTTTCTTGATTTTGATCTGCTGACCAGACTCAGCGGCAACGCGCGCCACTGGCGGCGTCAGCATAAATGGCACCTGAATTTTTTCTGGCGGTAATGAAGTGTTACCGTCATCAATCCAGGACTGTACCAGCGAAGCTTGCTCGCCCTGATTCACCAATTGTACAACGACTTCTTTCTTCTCTGCCGGGTAAATCACACGCGTACCATAAATAACAATACCAGCATGCGCAGGCAAAATTATGGCAGATAATAATACTGCAGATAATATTTTCATATTTACACGGCCTTGCTTATAAAAAACCGGCGACGAACGCCGCCGGTTGAATAAATTAGTCAGTAACAACCGTTAAAGTCAGTGTTGAGCTAACATCACCAGAAGCAACATCACCGTCTAAACGCGCATAGCGTGCTAAAAAAGTCAGGTCGTATTCACCGCTGCTATTGGAGCTAGTGTCACCCCCGTCTCTGGATCAATCTGATTATCCGTACTTCCGTAGTAAACCGCAAAACCGACACCTTTGGCAGACCCGTTATTAAATGTGATATCGTGGCTGTCAAATTGCGTTGAAGAGAAGGTAATACGCGGCGCTACACCCTGTTGACATTTTATTTTCAACGGCATCTGAGTTTGATTAGTTACTGCGTCATAAATCTGACCCGGGGTTAAATTAATTATTTTATCCGCACCAATTTCATTCAGTCTAATTTCAGCGGTGTTCGTACCCAAAAATTGACAGGTAGTACCAACCACCTTTCCGTTAATATTCAGAACGCCTGAATCATACTCATCAGCAGCAAAAACCCCAGCGCTCATAAATACAGCAGACAATACAGAAGCAGCAATAAGTGAACGTTTCATAATCTCTTCCTTAATGAAGTAATTTCTATTTGTTAAGAGTTATTAACCCTTGCAACGAAAATTCTCATAGACAGGAAGTTATCGCAATGTAAACACGATGTTTTGTTGATTTAAAACAATTTACAGATTGCAATATAATTGCAACAAATAATCATTGCTTATCATTATTTTGTAAACTTATTAATTTCCGAAATTTACTGCCCTTAAATATAAACACAACAAATAAAAAAGCCCATATCATTGATATCAATGATATGAGCCTGCGGAATTAATAAGAATTAGTCGTAATGATTAACAACAATCTGTCGGGTGCTATCACCAGGCACCGTGTATAGCTGCGTTGTCACACCTCTCATCGGCGTAGCGGCGGGTGTTTGCAGAGTTGAAACGTGGATAGTGTTGCCGCAACGCTGCTGCAACTGTGCGTTTACCACTTCTGTACTGCACGTTGGCGCGGTCACTTTTCCACTGATGGTTAATGTTGCGGTGTCGGAGGCAAAAACGGGTACGCTTATCCCATAAGCCGAAACTATAATTCCCATCAGCAAATATTTTTTCATAGTGAGTAATTGTTCCTCTGGTGAACGTCAAACAGTATGCAGGCCGTCCTGATGTGCAGTATGAACGTATCGATACCTTAAAACCAATTGAAAAAATAAATCAGTAGGATAGGTATGATCAATTCAAATAATGTTTTTGCCGATTATTTCAGATAAACACCTGTCTGTTTAAGCAGGAATTAACAATGCGGGGGGTATTATTTTATTAATACATTCACTGCATCAATATATATTAATGCAGTGAATGCCATATTCTCTTTGGAATACGTCAGGAGGATTACACCGCGCGGAAGGCGATTTCTCCCGGAATCACTTCACCCTGCCAGTAAAGCTGTGCCGCAACGCGATCGGCCAGTTCGCGATAGATCGCGGTAAACTCGCTCTCCGGACGGCTAACCACCGTCGGCGTACCACGATCGAGATCTTCGCGCAGACTAATATGCAGCGGCATCTGACCCAGAAGCTGAGTATGGTATTTTTCCGCCAGCTTCTGCGCGCCGCCCGTGCCGAAGATCGGTTCGTGATGGCCGCAGTTGCTACAAATATGCATACTCATATTTTCCACAATGCCGAGCACCGGCACTTCCACCTTCTCGAACATCACGATACCTTTTTTGGCGTCGATTAGCGCGATATCCTGCGGCGTAGTCACCACCACCGCGCCGGTAACAGGAATGTTCTGCGCCAGCGTTAGCTGAATATCCCCGGTTCCCGGCGGCATATCCAGTACCAGATAATCCAGATCCGGCCACAGCGTCTCCTGTAACATCTGCATCAGCGCCTTACTGGCCATTGGGCCGCGCCATACCATCGCGTTATCGTCAGTCACCAGATAGCCGATCGAGTTGGTCGCCAGGCCGTGAGACATAATCGGCGCCATATGCGTACCGTCTGGCGATGTCGGGCGCTGATCTTCTGCGCCAAGCATGGTTGGGATCGACGGACCGTAAATATCGGCATCGAGAACCCCGACCTTTGCGCCTTCAGCCGCTAACGCCAGCGCCAGGTTTACCGCCGTGGACGATTTACCCACCCCGCCTTTACCGGAGCTCACGGCAATGATGTTTTTCACGCCATTAATGCCAGGCTGATTTTTGACGCGTTTCAGCGTCGCAATGTTGTACGACAGTTTCCAGTCGATCGCTTTTGCGCCCGTAATACGTAACAGATCGGCGCTGCATTGCTCTTTTAAGACCTCAAACGCGCTGTTCCAGACGAACGGCATGACCAGCTCAACGTGCAGCGTATCATCCATCCAGGCGACGTGGTGCAACGCCTTAAGCGTGGTGAGGTTATGCTTCAGGGTTGGGTGCTGAAAATTCGCCAGCGTCCCGGCGACCATCGCTCGCAGGGTATCTGGTGATTTGGCCTGGGATTGTTCGTTCATCCCGACTCCTTTTGTAGTTCTGAAAAGTACGATTGTAACTTTGTAGTTTACTCCAGCGGTAACAATTATTCATTTACGGATAAATGCCCTTATCGATTGGCGCAGTAATTACCATTTTGGTACTATCAAAGCCCTTTTTTACAACAGAAGAAGTAATACCCACTATGACTCAAGTCGCGAAGAAAATTCTGGTAACGTGCGCGCTGCCGTACGCCAACGGCTCTATCCACCTCGGCCATATGCTGGAGCACATCCAGGCTGATGTCTGGGTCCGTTACCAGCGAATGCGCGGCCATGAGGTTAACTTCATCTGTGCCGATGACGCTCATGGCACGCCGATCATGCTGAAAGCGCAGCAGCTTGGTATTACGCCGGAGCAAATGATCGGTGAAATGAGCCAGGAGCACCAGACCGATTTCGCCGGTTTTAATATTAGCTACGACAACTACCACTCAACGCACAGCGACGAGAATCGCGAGCTGTCCGAGCTGATTTATACGCGCCTGAAAGAGAACGGTTTTATTAAGAACCGCACCATCTCTCAACTCTACGATCCGGAAAAAGGCATGTTCCTGCCGGACCGATTTGTGAAAGGCACCTGCCCGAAATGTAAATCCGCAGACCAGTACGGCGATAACTGCGAAGTCTGCGGCGCAACTTACAGCCCGACCGAACTTATTGAGCCGAAATCCGTGGTGTCCGGCGCGACGCCGGTAATGCGTGACTCCGAGCACTTTTTCTTTGATCTGCCGTCATTCAGCGAAATGCTGCAGGCGTGGACCCGCAGCGGCGCGCTGCAGGAGCAGGTGGCGAACAAAATGCAGGAGTGGTTTGAATCCGGCCTGCAGCAGTGGGACATTTCCCGCGACGCGCCGTATTTTGGTTTCGAAATCCCGAACGCGCCGGGCAAATATTTCTACGTCTGGCTGGACGCGCCGATTGGCTATATGGGCTCCTTCAAAAATCTGTGCGATAAGCGCGGTGACACGACCAGTTTTGATGAGTACTGGAAAAAAGACTCCGATGCCGAGCTGTACCACTTTATCGGCAAAGACATCGTCTATTTCCACAGCCTGTTCTGGCCTGCCATGCTGGAAGGCAGCCACTTCCGTAAGCCGACCAACCTGTTCGTTCACGGTTACGTGACGGTGAACGGCGCGAAGATGTCTAAGTCTCGCGGCACCTTTATTAAGGCCAGCACCTGGCTGAAACACTTTGACGCCGACAGCCTGCGCTACTACTACACCGCGAAGCTTTCTTCACGCATTGATGACATCGACCTGAACCTGGAAGACTTTGTCCAGCGCGTCAATGCCGATATCGTCAATAAAGTAGTCAACCTGGCCTCGCGTAACGCCGGTTTTATCAATAAGCGTTTCGACGGCGTGCTGGCGGCTGAACTGGCCGATCCGCAATTGTATAAAACCTTTACTGACGCCGCTGCGGTGATTGGCGAAGCATGGGAAAGTCGTGAATTCGGCAAAGCTATCCGTGAGATTATGGCGCTGGCCGACGTCGCTAACCGTTATGTTGACGAGCAAGCGCCGTGGGTGGTGGCTAAACAGGAAGGCCGCGACGCGGACCTGCAGGCCATTTGCTCGATGGGCATCAACCTGTTCCGCGTGCTGATGACGTATCTGAAACCGGTACTGCCGACGCTTTCTGAACGCGTTGAAGCCTTCCTGAACAGCGAACTGAACTGGGATGCCATCGAACAGCCGCTGCTCGGTCACAAGGTCAACACCTTTAAGGCGCTCTACAATCGCATCGACATGAAGCAAGTTGAAGCGCTGGTTGAATCGTCTAAAGAAGAGGTGAAAGCCGCAGCCGCGCCGGTTACCGGCCCGTTAGCCGACTTCCCGATTCAGGAAACCATCACCTTTGACGATTTCGCCAAAATTGACCTGCGCGTAGCATTGATTGAAAATGCTGAGTTCGTAGATGGTTCTGACAAATTGCTGCGTCTGACGCTGGATCTGGGCGGCGAGAAGCGTAACGTCTTCTCCGGCATTCGTTCCGCCTACCCGGACCCGCAGGCGCTGATTGGCCGCCAGACAGTAATGGTCGCCAACCTCGCGCCGCGCAAAATGCGCTTTGGCGTCTCCGAGGGAATGGTGATGGCCGCAGGACCTGGCGGGAAAGATATCTTCCTGTTAAGCCCTGATGACGGCGCGAAGCCTGGCCAACAGGTGAAATAAGCAACAAGCCGGAGCATGCTCCGGCTTTTTTAACCGCTTAATCCTGACTGGCATATCACCCCATCCGCGTGTTTTAACTTTTTCCTTAATAAGCAATAGCGTTAAGACTCCATATCCGGACTGCTAAATAACGGCTAAAAGTCATATTCTATCTCTCCCTGATACATTGCTATTACTGGGTTAAATTAATTCATTGAAATTATTTTAAAAACCCAATCATTATATAAAATGGAGTTTTAGATGAAAATTTCTGGCAAGTTATTGTCCGCGGCTTTGGCTTCCGTACTGGTGTTCTCTCTTGCTGGCTGTGGCGATAAAGAAGAATCAAAGACCTTTAACGCAAACCTGGCGGGGACAGAAATTTCAATTACTTACACCTATAAAGGTGACAAAATCATTAAGCAGACGTCTGAAAGTAAAATCAGCTATGCCACTGTAGGCGCTAAAACGAAAGAAGATGCCGCCAAAATTCTCGATCCGCTGAGCGCGAAATATAAAAATATCGCCGGAGTGGAAGAAAAATTAACCTATGAAGATACCTATGCCCAGGAAAACGTCTCTGTGGATATGGAAAAAGTGGACTTTAAAGCGTTACAGCAAATCTCAGGGACGATGGTGTCCGGCGATACCAGCAAAGGTATCAGCATGAAACAAACCCAGACGCTGCTGGAAGCTGCTGGTTTTAAAGAAGCGAAATAACTGGCAGGCATAATGTATTGCATCGACTGGTAAAGTCGCTCAGGGCGCTGCTTCGGCAGCGTCTTTTCTTTATGAATTCCGAAAAAAGACAGCCTCGCTGTAAGTCCCCTCGCCAAAGCCTATAATCCCTGAATTCCTGGCCACACCAATACTTAACGACAAGGAATTGTTATGCAGGTTCTACGTCTTATGGCACTGCCACTATTCGCGCTCTCTCTATCGGTTAGCATAACTGGCTGCGATCAGAAAAACGATACTCTCCAGGGAAAGCAAAATAACATGACAGCGTTTATCAAGAAGATAGCCGCTAGCAAAGAGTCAGAGGAAACACAACGCTATGTAGGTAATCTCAACGGTATTGAAATCAAGTTAACCTATTACTACAAAGGGGATATCGTTTTACGTCAAATATCTGAACATAAACTAATTTATAAGACCCTGAAAGCCAATAATAAAGAAGAAGCACAAAAAATGCTGAGTCAAGTCGGCGAAGCTTATCAGGGTATGCCGGGTTTGACTGAACGAATCGACTATTATGATAGCTATGCTACGGAATATGTGGATATTGATTTTACCCAGGCAAAAATAAGCGACCTCTGTAAATTGCCAGGATCATCAATTGACAACTGTTCCGCGTACTATCTGTCAATGATTCGCTCGCAGAAACTGTTGGAAGAGAGCGGGTATCATAGAATCAATTAGTATAATAATGCGTTTTCCCGGTCAGACAGGACGCTGCCGGGAACAATACCGCAGAATTACTTCGCCGCGTGTTCACGGGCCGCCAGACCGCGCAGAAAATAACGCATAAACTGATCGCCGCATTCGCGGAAGTTCTTATGGTCCGGCGCGCGCATCATCGCGGTGATCTCTGGCATTGAGACACGAAACAACTGACCGGTAAGTATCGCCAGGATATCATCTGTTTTTAGCGAAAAGGCAATACGCAGCTTTTTCAGCACAATATTGTTGTTGATACGACGTTCCGCCGTCAATGCAGGCGCCGCCTCATCTTTGCCGCGTTTTTCATAAATGAGGCCATTGAGAAATGAGGACAACACGATATCCGGGCAACGCTGAAACCCCTCTTCCTCTTCTTTGCGCAACCAGATTGCTATCTGCTCCGGCGTAGCATCAACGTTACCCAGCGCCAGGATACGCGCCAGATCGGTATTATTAGCTTTTAAAATGTAGCGCACGCTACGCAGAATATCGTTACTCAGCATGAGGCCTTCGGTCGTTTCTATGGCAAAACGATATTCTAACAGTCTTTTACAGGCCAATCGCCTCTTTTAAACTTTTCAGATAGCGACGGCTTACCGGCACCGTCAGGCCGTTGCGTAAAATCAGCTCTGCCTGCCCATTATCCTCCAGCCGAATTTCCTGCAAATGGGCCATATTCACCAGAAACTGACGATGACAACGCAGTAGCGGCGTCCGGCTTTCCAGCGTGCGCAGCGTCAGCTCGGTAAACCCCTCTTTCCCTTCACTGCTGGTCACATAAACGCCGCTCATACGGCTACTGACAAAGGCGACATCATCCATTTGCAACAAATAGATCCGGCTGTGTCCGGTACAGGGAATGAATTTAAGCGCCTGCTGGTTTTCCGGCAACAACGAAACATCCTGTTTACTGCGCTCCTGACGCAGACGATGTAACGTTTTTTCCAGCCGTTTCTCCTCTATCGGCTTGAGCAGATAATCAAAAGCGTGTTCTTCAAAGGCTTTGATGGCGTATTCGTCAAACGCGGTTAAAAAAACGATATACGGGCGGTGTTCCGGGTCAAGCATTCCTACCATCTCCAGTCCACTGATACGCGGCATCTGAATATCCAGAAACAGCACATCAGGTCGCAGCTTATGTACAGCGCCAATCGCTTCTACCGCGTTCGCGCACTCTCCCACAATCTCAATGTCATCCTGCCCCTGGAGCAAAATCCGCAGATTTTCCCGCGCTAACGGCTCATCATCCACAATCAGCACTTTAATCATGCGTCCTCCTCCAGTGGAAGTCGTAATGTAATTCGGGTAAAACAGTCCGGCTCGCAGGCCACGCTAATACCATAATCATCGCCAAAGTGTTCGCGCAGACGTTTATCCACCAGACTCATCCCCAGCCCGCTACTGCCGGCGGAAGGCTGATACAGTCCCGCATTATCCTCAATATCTAACATCAAATGCTGCCCTTCGCGCCGGGCGCGAATAGCGACGTTGCCGGTATCAAGCAGTTGCGACGTGCCATGTTTAATGGCGTTCTCAACAATCGGCTGTAATGTAAACGCAGGCAATTTCTGACGTGAAAGCGTCGATGGAACATCAAGCTGTACCTGCAGACGCGACTGAAAACGCGCTTTTTCAATTTGCAGATAAGCGTTTACGTGTTCAATTTCATCCGCCAGCGTGACGATTTCCGACGGGCGTTTTAAATTTTTGCGAAAAAAGGTCGACAAGTACTGCACCAGTTGGCTGGCCTGTTCGCTGTCGCGGCGAATCACCGCTTTAATGGTATTGAGCGCGTTAAACAGAAAATGCGGGTTCACCTGCGCGTGCAACAGCTTGATCTCTGACTGCGTCAGCAACGCCTTCTGCCGTTCATACTGCCCGGCCAGGATCTGCGCGGATAAAAGCTGCGCAATACCCTCTCCCAGGGTACGGTTAATTGAGCTGAACAGTCGGTTTTTCGCTTCGTACAATTTAATGGTGCCCATGACTCGCTGATTTTCGCCACGCAGCGGGATCACCAGCGTCGAACCGAGTTTACACTGCGGGTGTAGCGAACAGCGATACGGCACTTCGTTGCCATCGGCATAAACCACCTCTCCGGTTTCAATTGCTTTCAGCGTATAACCTGATGAAATGGGTTTGCCCGGTAGATGGTGATCGTCGCCAATACCAGTAAAAGCCAGCAGTTTTTCGCGATCGGTGATGGCGACGGCGCCAATATCCAGCTCCTGATATAACACCTGCGCCACCTTCATACTGTTCACTTCGTTAAATCCCTGACGCAGAATCCCCTCCGTTGACGCGGCGACCTTCAGCGCGGTAGCAGAAAATGCCGAAGTATATTTTTCGAACATGGCGCGCTTATCGAGCAAAATACGCATAAACAGCGCGGCGCCAACGGTATTCGTCACCATCATCGGCGCGGCAATATTACTGACCAGATGCAGGGCATCGTCAAACGGCCTGGCTATCAGTAAAATGATCAGCATCTGCACCAGTTCGGCAACACACGTAATTGCTCCCGCCGTCAGCGGGCTAAACA
This sequence comes from Salmonella sp. SG203, assembly GCF_013350575.1. Lineage (NCBI taxonomy): Bacteria > Pseudomonadati > Pseudomonadota > Gammaproteobacteria > Enterobacterales > Enterobacteriaceae > Salmonella > Salmonella sp. SG203. The sequence continues at coordinate 82,281 of NZ_SNMT01000016.1, read as the reverse complement.
CTTTGTCCGGGCGTCCGCGACGTATGAGAACGCTGTGTACCAACCCGCCCAGCAGCCCTTCGACGATGGTGGAAATCATACAGCTCAGCGCCGTCATGCCGCCCATAGAATACCGATGTAACCCACCGGTCAGGCCGACCAGCCCGCCGACGACCGGCCCGCCGAGTAGGCCGCCCATCACCGCGCCAATCGCGCGGGTATTGGCAATCGAATCTTCGATATGTAGCCCAAAATAAGTGCCCATAATGCAGAAGATAGAAAACGTGACGTAACACAGAAGCTTGTGCGGCAGACGAACCGTGACCTGCATAAGCGGGATGAACAGGCGCGTTTTACTCATTAGCCACGCAATGACCAGAAACACGCACATCTGCTGAAGCAGCAGCAACACCAGATTAAACTCGTACATACCCGCAAACCACACTTCAATTAAAAGCGCGTAACATACATTGAGTACGATTAACTTTCTTTGAACTGTTGCATAAAAATATGAATTCGTGAATACGATCACTTAAACGCCGCGCCGCAACCCGCTACTTCGCGTTTTAATGCATAAAAAACAGGCAAAACTTCCTGGTTCCTAAAAGAGCGTCTAAAGTTAAACCGGGACCTCGCGAGCAAGGGTGAAACGATGGCGCTTTACACAATTGGTGAAGTGGCTTTGCTTTGTGATATCAATCCTGTCACGTTGCGCGCGTGGCAGAGACGTTATGGACTTTTAAAACCACAGCGAACGGATGGCGGTCATCGTCTGTTTAACGATGCCGATATCGACAGAATCCGCGAAATCAAGCGCTGGATAGATAACGGCGTCCAGGTCAGCAAAGTCAAAGTGCTGCTCAGTAGCGACAGTAGCGAACAACCTAACGGCTGGCGCGAACAGCAGGAGATCCTGCTGCACTACCTGCAAAGCAGTAATCTGCACAGTTTACGGTTATGGGTCAAAGAACGCGGTCAGGATTATCCTGCCCAAACATTGACCACTAACCTGTTCGTCCCACTGCGGCGACGATTACAGTGCCAACAACCCGCCCTTCAGGCGCTGCTCGGCATTCTTGACGGTATCCTGATCAACTATATTGCGCTCTGCCTGGCGTCTGCGCGTAAGAAACAGGGAAAAGATGCGTTGGTGATCGGCTGGAATATCCATGATACCACCCGCCTGTGGCTGGAAGGTTGGGTCGCCAGCCAACAGGGATGGCGAATCGACGTGTTGGCGCATTCGCTTAGCCAGTTCCGCCCGGAACTTTTTGACGGCAAGACGTTACTGGTATGGTGCGGAGAAAACCAGACGCTGGCGCAGCAGCAGCAACTCCTGGCATGGCGCGCCCAGGGACACGACATTCATCCCCTTGGCGTTTAAACAGCAGCTAACAAATTCGCTTTAATGTATACTCCTTTTATTAACATAAGGAGTACATAATGCGCGTAGCGAAAATCGGGGTGATCGCCCTTTTCCTGCTGATGGCTATTGGCGGTATCGGCGGCGTGATGCTGGCAGGTTACAGTTTTATTTTGCGTGCCGGGTAAGCGCGCGCGTCAGCCTTTCAAACAGGCGATCGATAATGATCGCCGCCAACGCCACCAGCAGCGCCCCCTGGATAACATAGGCCGTATTAAAGCCGCTAAGCCCGATAATGATCGGCGTGCCTAACGTACTGGCCCCCACCGTTGAAGCGATGGTCGCCGTACCAATATTGATAATCACCGAGGTTCGGATGCCCGCCAGAATCACCGGCGCGGCCAGCGGCAGCTCAACCTGATACAACTGTTGGCGACGGCTCATTCCCATACCGCTGGCAACGCTCATCACGCTGGCAGGCACCGCGCCCAGCCCGGCCAGGGTCGCCTGCAGGATGGGCAACACCCCATACAGGATCAAGGCGATAATGGCCGGTTGCTGACCAAAACCCATGACGGGTACCGCGATCGCCAGTACCGCGACCGGCGGAAAGGTCTGCCCGACGGCGGCGATAGTCTCCACCAGGGGACGAAACTCTTTCCCACTTTCTCGCGTGACCGCAATCCCTGCGCCGACGCCCACCACGACGGCAAACAAACTTGAGATGCCCACCAACCAGAAATGGGCGAGCGCGAGGGCGGCAAAACTCTCCTGTTGGTAGACCGGGCGCGGTAAATCGGGAAACAGCGCGGCGAAGAACGGCTGGCTATAAGGCAATCCAAACAGCAGAAGCAAGAACAGAACAATAAGCCAGAGAAGCGGATCACACAGTCGTTTCACGGGGGGACGTCTCCGAAAGCAGATCGCGGAAATGGAGCGTACCGCAGGGCTCGCCCTGCTGATTCGCCACCGGCAGGACGTCGCACCGACGGGCGACAAACATCGATAGCGCATCGCGTAGCGTCATCTCTTCCACCAGCGCGTCGCCGCTGAGCTGTTCATGCCGACGTACATAATCGCCTACGCTACGTAACGAAAGCAGCCTTACGCCCAGCTCGCTGCGGCCAAAAAATGCCTGCACGAAATCATTTTCCGGCGAGGTCAGCATAGAAAGCGGCGATCCCTGTTGGATAACGTGGCCCCCGTCCATCAGCACCAGATGGTCGGCGAGGCGTAGCGCCTCGTCGATGTCGTGCGTCACCAGTACGATGGTGCGTCCCAGTAGCTGATGAATGCGGGTCATCTCCTGCTGCAATGCGCCGCGCGTTACCGGATCAAGCGCGCCGAAAGGCTCGTCCATCAGCAATACCTGCGGATCGGCAGCCAGCGCCCGCGCAACGCCGACCCGCTGCTGTTGCCCGCCGGAAAGCTGATGCGGATAGCGATCGCGCAGCGCGCTTTCCAGACCCAATAATGCCATCAGTTCATCAATACGATCGTTAATCCGCGCACGCGACCACTTTTGTAGTTGCGGTACGGTGGCGATATTTTGCGCCACCGTCCAGTGGGGAAAAAGACCGATAGACTGAATGGCATAGCCCATGCGACGGCGCAGTTCAAGCACCGGCAGGCTGCGGATCTCTTCCCCGGCAAAACGGATCGTTCCGCTATCATGCTCTACCAGCCGGTTAATCATCTTCAGAGTGGTCGATTTTCCCGAACCGGAGGTGCCAATTAACACCGAAAAGCTGCCTTCGCTAAAGTGCAAATTGAGGTCGCTAACAGCCTGTTGATCGCCGAAGGTTTTACTGACATGGTTAAATTCAATCATCGGTTGCTCCCTTCAAAAACGCGATCCATAAATCAAACAGCGCGTCGATCACTACCGCCAGCGCAATCACCGGAATGACGCCCAACAGGACTAAATCAATGGCGCTGCTCAATAGCCCCTGAAACACCAGCGCGCCGAAACCTCCCGCGCCAATCAGCGCGGCGACGACGGCCATTCCCACTGTCTGAACCATTACTACCCGCAGGCTACGTAAAAAGACCGGCAGCGCCAGCGGCAGTTGCACATGCCTGAAGCGCTGGCCGCTACTCATTCCCATTGCTCTTGCGCTCTCCAGCACATCGCGTGGCACCTGATTGAGCCCGGCGACCACGCCGCGCACCAGCGGCAATAACGCATAGAGCACCAGCGCTATCAGCGCAGGCGTCATGCCGGTTCCCGCGACGCCGAATTCGGCAAGCCACGGAAACTGTTTCACCAGCCCGGCCAACGGCGCGATCAGCAGGCCAAACAGCGCGACGGAAGGAATAGTCTGGATCACATTCAGTACGGTAAACACCGGCCCCTGGCGTGAGGCGGAAAAATAACACCAGACGCCCAACGGTAGTCCGATCGCCAGCGCCGGCAGCACCGTGCCCGCCAGTAACATTAAATGTTGCACCAGCGCGGCATCGAAAACATCCTGGCGGTTGGTATACTCTTTCAGAAGCGAGAGGTTGTCGAACGTGCCTGAAAACAGCAGCGCCAGCGGGACAATGACAATTTGCGCGTGCAGCAACCAGCGCCACAGCGGCCCAACGGTAATACGGCGGATCGCATCGCTACAGGCCAGCAGCATCAGACCGAGGCCCAGCCACAATCCACTTCCCAGACTGGTACGCGCCAGCGGACTGCCCTCCTGCGCCAACTGGGTCGCCGCCCTGCCGACTCCCCACAGCATGACAATAAAAAGCGTCTGCGCCATCATCAACGTCAGTACGCTACCGCGCTTACCGGGTACAAAGCACAGCGTAAACAGCGCGCATCCCGCGCCAGTCAGCATCCAGATGGTCGCCGGCCAGATCTCCCATAACTGGCGCCCCTCGCCGCTCACCAGACGATTCGGGGCGTAATTAATGAAAGGTAGCGCGACAGCAAGCAGGGTCAGAACAACCAACAGCAACAGCACACGATTAACCGTAATTTTTTTGGCAGCATCACTCACAGATTACTTCACCCACCCTTTTTGTCGGAGGTAATCTGCGGCGACTTTTTTCGCATCCAGCCCTTCTACGGCGATTCTGGCATTCAACTGTTGCAGCGTTTTCTCATCAAGGCTGGCGAAAACGGGCTGCAGCCAATCGGCTATCTGCGGATAGGCCTGTAACACCGATTCACGCACTACCGGCGCGGGGGCATAGATAGGCTGGACGCCTTTCGGGTCGCTCAGGGTTTGCAGACCCAGCGCGGCGACCGGGCCGTCGGTGCCATACGCCATCGCGGCGTTAACACCGGATGTTTGTTGCGCGGCGGCTTTGATCGTGACCGCCGTATCGCCGCCCGCCAGCGACAAGAGCTGGTTCTGATTCAAGGTAAAATCATAGGCTTTTTCAAATGCCGGCAGCGCATCCGCCCGTTCGATAAATTCCGCAGACGCCGCCAGTTTAAAAGTGCCGCCCTCTTTCAGATAACGGCTGAGATCGGCAAGCGAGGAGAGTTTATTTTTTTCCGCGATGTCCTGACGTACCGCGATGGTCCAGGTGTTATTTGCCGGCGCAGGCGTCAACCAGACCAGCTTATTCTGCTCCGCATCCAGTTTTTTGACTTTCTCAAATCCTTGCTTTGCATTTTTCCATGCCGGATCGTTTTCATCTTTAAAAAAGAACGCCCCGTTACCGGTGTATTCCGGATAGATATCCAGCTCTCCGGCGGTAATCGCGCCACGAACGACTGGCGTCGTCCCGAGCTGAATTTTATTGACCGTTTTAACGCCGTGGCTTTCCAGTACCTGCAAAATCATGTTGCCGAGCAGCGCGCCTTCGGTATCAATCTTTGACCCGACCGTCACGGGCGATGCCGCCTGTAGAGGTAAACTCACCGTCGCCAGCAACGCCAGCGAACTTACCCATAGCTTTGAGATCGTCATGATGCTTTCCTCATCCTTTTACGGCCTTTTTCAGAGACTTGAGAAAAAAGCATAGTTGAAAAGTCTGCGTTTAACCTGGGATTTTCCGCCAGTTTAAGTGACGTGGCAGGCAATAAAAGGGGGGACAGAAAAAGTCATTGCCAGACAGGGCGCTGCTATCGCGCCCTGTTGACGGCAGGCTTACAGTAGCTCGAACGATCCTTGTTTAACGCGAGCGGAATCCACGCCGATAAAGACGTTGAACTTGCCGGGTTCCGCGTCATATTTCATCTGCTGATTCCAGAACTTCAACGCCTCGATATCAATCGGGAAACTCACGGTTTTACGTTCGCCGGGCTTGAGGGTGATTTTTTCAAAGCCTTTTAATTGCTTCACCGGGCGGCTCATCGACGCCGTGACATCCTGTAAGTACATCTGGATGACCGTTTCCCCTTCGCGTTTACCGGTATTCGTGACCTCTACGCTGGCCGTGACTTTGCCGTCGCGTTGCATTGTCGGTGAGGAGAGCGTGACGTCAGACACCGTAAATGTGGTGTAGCTCAGACCGTAACCAAACGGATAGAGCGGGCCATTTGCTTCGTCAAAATAACGTGAGGTGTATTTGTTTGGCTTTTCAGGATTATACGGGCGTCCCGTATTGAGATGGCTGTAATAGACCGGAATTTGTCCCACCGAACGCGGGAAGGAGATCGGCAGTTTGCCTGACGGGTTGTAATCGCCAAACAGCACATCGGCAATGGCGTTGCCGCCTTCCGTCCCGGCAAACCAGGTCTCCAGAATCGCATCGGCCTGTTGATCTTCTTTTACCAGCGCCAGCGGTCTGCCGTTCATTAATACCAGTACCAGCGGCTTACCGGTGGCTTTCAGAGCGGTGATTAAGTCGCGCTGACTCTGCGGAATGGTGATATTGGTACGACTGGAGGCTTCATGCGCCATCCCCTGCGACTCGCCTACCACTGCGACCACTACATCGGCCTGTTTCGCCGCCTGCACCGCCTCATCAATCATCGCCTGCGGTGAGCGCGGATCGATTTTCACCGCCTCTTCATACAGGTTTAAGAAATCGACGATATCTTTATCGTTAGTGATATTCGCCCCTTTGGCATAGAGGATCTTCGCCCCGTCGCCGACGGCATTTTGAATACCCGCCAGCACCGTCACTGACTGATTCGCGACCCCAGCAGCAGACCAGCTTCCCATTACATCACGTTGACTGTCGGCCAGCGGCCCAACAACGGCAATGGTGCCCGATTTTTTCAGCGGCAGCGTTTCCAGCCGGTTTTTCAGCAGTACCACACTTTCCCGCGCCACTTCCCGTGCCTCTTTACGATGCAGGCGGCTTTCGGCATTGGTGTCCACCGGGTCGCTCTCTTTCGGTCCTAGATGGCTATAGGGGTCGTTAAACAATCCCATGTCATATTTTACGTTGAGCACATGGCGCGTCGCGTCGTCCAGTTCCGCCATCGTCACTTTGCCCGACTTAATCAGACCCGGCAGATATTTGCTGTAATACTCATCCGCCATGCTCATATCCACCCCTGCCTTTAGCGCCACGCGCACCGCATCTTCCGGGTCGGCCGCGGTACCGTGTTTAATCAGTTCTTTAATAGCGCCGTGGTCGGAAACGGTAATTCCCTTAAAGCCCCACTCATCGCGCAGGACATCTTTCAATAGCCAGGAATCTGACGTCGCAGGCGTGCCGTTCAGCGAGTTCAGCGCCACCATCACCGCGCCGCTCCCCGCATCCAGCCCCGCTTTGTACGGCGGCATGTAGTCATTAAACAGACGCTGGGAACTCATATCCACGGTGTTGTATTCTTTACCGCCTTCAACGGCGCCATAGGCGGCAAAATGTTTCACGCTGGTCATCACCGAATAGCGGTCCGCCGGGCTTTTGCCCTGCATCGCTTTCACCATGGTTTCGCCCATGATAGAGGTTAAATATGTATCTTCGCCAAAGCCTTCGGAGGCGCGTCCCCAACGCGGATCGCGGGAGACATCCACCATCGGCGCCCAGGTCATATTCAGGCCGTCGTCCGCCGCTTCATACGCCGATACGCGTCCTACGGTTCTTACCGCATCCAGATTAAAAGAAGAAGCCAGACCGAGGCTTATCGGGAAGACGGTTCGCTGGCCGTGTACCACGTCATAAGCAAAAAAGAGAGGAATTTTCAGGCGGCTCAATGCCATCACCTGATCCTGCATTTGACGGATATCCTGGCGGGTGACGGTATTGAAAATCGCCCCTACCTGCCCGTCTTTGATCATCTCGCGAATCGCTTCTTTCGGGTTATCAGGGCCGACGCTAATCAGACGTAACTGACCAATTTTTTCATCGACAGTCATTTTCTTGAGTAAATCCGTGACGAACGCGTCGCGCGCTTCGGGCGTCAGCGGGTGATTGCCAAACAGGTTTTCCGCCAATGCTGGCTGCATCGCCAGACTCACAGCAACACCTACTGAACATAACCATTTCATGTTGAGTCTCTCTTTATCTTTATCCCGACGAGGCGGTAAAAACAGAATAAAAACCGCAGTTTGCCATAAGCCTAAACGCGAGAGGAGAAGAAAGCGAAGGTTATTCTCCTAATTTTCCGCACAGTCGAATACGCAACCACCAGCAAATGGTATCAAGGCGGCAAATGAATACCACCAACACAGAGACAATTTGAATGAGAAAGCGTATTGTCATACCAAGCGCTATGCTTAACGCTGATATTTTGTCCCACCACAAGGAGTGGAGAATGTCTTCCATAACAATGACTGATAATAAAACGTTCCTGAATGAGCTGGCCCGCCTGGTAGGCCATTCTCACCTGCTGACAGACCCCGCCAAAACCGCCCGCTATCGCAAGGGTTTCCGTTCCGGTCAGGGCGACGCGCTGGCCGTTGTTTTCCCGGGTTCATTACTGGAACTGTGGCGTGTGCTCAACGCCTGCGTTAACGCTGACAAAATTATTCTGATGCAGGCCGCCAACACCGGTCTGACGGAAGGCTCCACGCCGAACGGCAACGACTACGATCGCGATATTGTGATTATCAGCACCCAGCGGCTGGATAAGCTGCACTTACTGGATAACGGCCAACAGGTTCTGGCCTGGCCCGGTACGACGCTCTATGCGCTGGAAAAAGCGCTTAAACCGCTGGGCCGTGAACCGCACTCGGTGATTGGTTCGTCGTGTATCGGCGCGTCGGTCATCGGCGGCATCTGTAATAACTCCGGCGGCTCGCTGGTGCAGCGCGGCCCGGCCTATACCGAGATGTCGCTCTTTGCCCGTATTGACGAGCAAGGCAAACTGCAACTGGTCAATCATCTGGGTATCGATCTTGGGCATACGCCGGAGCAGATCCTGAGCAAGCTGGATGACGAACGGATTAAAGATGAGGATGTGCGCCACGATGGTCGTCATGCGCACGATCACGACTACGTGACGCGGGTACGAGATATCAACGCCGATACGCCCGCCCGCTATAACGCCGACCCGGACCGTTTGTTTGAATCTTCCGGCTGCGCCGGAAAACTGGCGGTTTTTGCCGTTCGCCTTGATACCTTTGCAGCGGAAAAAAATCAGCAGGTTTTTTATATCGGCACCAATCAGCCCGCGGTACTGACTGAAATCCGTCGGCATATTCTGGCGAACTTCGACAATCTGCCAGTGGCGGGAGAATATATGCATCGCGATATCTACGATATTGCGGAGCAGTACGGTAAAGATACCTTTCTGATGATCGATAAACTCGGCACCGACAAGATGCCGTTCTTTTTCACGCTAAAAGGCCGAACCGATGCGATGCTGGAAAAAGTAAAATTTTTCCGTCCGCATTTCACCGACCGCGCGATGCAGAAATTCGGCCACCTGTTTCCCAGCCATCTGCCGCCGCGAATGAAAAACTGGCGCGATAAATATGAGCATCATCTGCTGTTAAAAATGGCGGGAGACGGCGTCGCAGAAGCGCAACGCTGGCTGAATGAATTTTTTAAATCCGCTGAGGGCGGTTTCTTTACCTGTACGCCGGAAGAAGGCAGCAAAGCCTTCCTGCACCGCTTCGCCGCTGCTGGCGCAGCGATTCGTTACCAGGCCGTACACGCTGATGAAGTGGAAGATATCCTGGCGCTGGATATCGCTCTGCGCCGCAACGATACCGACTGGTTCGAGCATCTGCCGCCGGAAATCGACAGCCAACTGGTACATAAACTCTATTACGGTCACTTTATGTGCCACGTTTTTCATCAGGACTATATCGTGAAGAAAGGCGTCGACGTCCACGCGCTGAAAGCGCAAATGCTGGAGCTGTTGCAGGCGCGCGGGGCACAATACCCGGCGGAGCACAACGTTGGACATCTGTATAAAGCGCCGGAAACGCTGACGCGTTTTTATCGGCAAAATGACCCAACCAACAGTATGAACCCCGGTATCGGCAAAACGAGTAAGCGGAAATTCTGGCAGGAAAATACGCCCGACGAAACGCATTAACACCGAGTGGTTTACCGTGAATGCCCGGCGGCGCGATGCCTGCCGGGCCTGCGGCGACTTAATCGTTCTGTGCGGTTTGCGCTCCGGCGCTGGCGCTGGCTGCCGCCATTTGCGCGGCTTTTTGCTTTTTATAGCTCAGCGCGGCAGCCGGAACGGGCATGACTTTACCGGTTTCAATCCATGTACGCAGGCGACTGGCGTCCGCAAAGTGGGTATATTTGCCGAACGCGTCCATGACCACCAGCGCGACCGGTTTGTTATTGATCACGGTACGCATCACCAGGCAATGCCCCGCCGCATTGGTAAAGCCGGTTTTCGTTAACTGGATATTCCAGTTATCACGATAGACCAAATGGTTGGTATTGCGAAACGGCAGCGTATACGCAGGATGCGAGAATGTCGCCATATCTTCGCGCGTGGTGCTTAGCTGGCCAATCAGCGGGTATTGCTTCGTGGCAATCAGCAATTTTGTTAAATCCCGCGCGGTCGAGACGTTATGAATCGACAGCCCCGTCGGCTCAACGAAGTGGGTATGCGTCATGCCCAGCGCTTTCGCCTTCGCATTCATTGCTTTAATAAACGCGTTATAACCGCCAGGATAATAGTGCGCCAGGCTTGCCGCCGCACGGTTTTCGGATGACATCAACGCCAGCAGCAACATATTTTTGCGGCTAATTTCGCTGTTCAGGCGCACGCGGGAGTAAACCCCTTTCATTTCCGGCGTCTGGCTGATATCGACCTTCAGTATTTCATCCAGCGGCAATCGCGCGTCGAGCACGACCATCGCTGTCATTAATTTGGTTATCGAGGCAATCGGACGCACCAGATCCGGGTGGTTCGAATAGATCACTTTATTGGTGTTGAGATCAACAATCATTGCGCTACCGGAGGCAATCTCAGGTTGAGACGCCGCGGTTGTCGCTGCCGTTTTCGCCACAGCCTGCGGGGCAAAAGGAACGGCCAACATCAGAGCAAGGCTCAGGAATGAAGCTCGGAATTTCAGCATGATGAGATTTCTGATAATGATTCACGCGCGTCGTAACGCACACCGCCTGAGCTAAGATTATACTCAAGCTAGCAGTGGCATCATAGCGGCACGCCAGCGTTGCCGCTACAGAAGAATCGTCAGCAAATGCTGCATTGCTGGCTTTTGCGCCAGCCCTTTTTCGCATCAGAACAGGCGGTAGCCGTATCCCCACAGGATCACGGTGATCGCCAGTAGCACCTCCAGGACCAGTACGCCGATAGCGAGCGTCGAACTGGAGAAGCTTAATCCTTCCTCTCTATTAATGTTAAGGAAAGTCGGAATACCCAAATACAGCAAATAGCCGGTGTAAAAAAGCGCGACAGCGCCGACCAAAGCGCATAGCCATACCAGGGGATAGAGCGCCACCAGACCACTTAAAAACAGCGGCGTCGCGACATAGCCGGCAAAAACCATACAGCGCGCAAGCGATGGCCGTTGCGGATAGTTTCGCGCCATCCACCAGATGACGCGTCCCATCACCGCGACGCCCGCCAGCATCACGCCATAGAACAAGACCGCCAGCGCAAAAGCGGTAAACAGCGAGAGTTGTAACACGTTGCCGTCGCCAAAATTCCAGCCGATTTGCGTCGTGCCGATAAAGGCGCAGACGACGGGAATCGCCGCCATCAGCAAAACATGGTGCGTATAGTGATGCGAAACGGTTTCGTTTTCGCTTTTGATCACCTGCATTTCCCGATCGGGATGGGAAAAAAGCCCCCATACATGGTTCATACTGCCCCCTTCTGCTGCCTCAGATGCCAGTATGTTCAAGTATAATTCAGTTTCTGGTTATTTTATGAGCAATGGTAAAATAGTCTCCGGCAAAACGTCGGCTTTGCCACGCACGCCTCTTGCCAGGGTGTATGCTTAATGCCGGAGGTGGTTTACGCATGGATATCAACACGCTTATTACGCATTATGGCTATGCGGCGCTGGTTATCGGCAGTATGGCCGAAGGTGAAACCGTTACCCTGTTGGGGGGCGTCGCGGCGCATCAGGGATTGCTCAAGTTTCCGCTGGTGGCGGCGGCCGTCGCGCTGGGAGGGATGATGGGCGATCAGCTACTTTACCTGTTAGGACGATGCTATGGCGGGAAGATCCTGCGTCGTTTCCCGCGTTATCATACGAAGATTCGTCGCGCGCAGAAAATGATCCAACGCCATCCGTATCTGTTTGTGATCGGCACGCGTTTTATGTATGGCTTCCGGGTGGTTGGCCCGCTGCTGATTGGCGCCAGCCGCCTGCCGCCTAAAATTTTTCTGCCGCTGAATATTGTAGGCGCGCTGATCTGGGCGCTGCTGTTTACCACGCTGGGATATCTTGGCGGCGAGGTGATCGCGCCATGGCTGCACGACCTCGATCAGCATCTCAGGCACGGGGTCTGGCTGATTCTGGCCATCGTCCTGGTGGTGGGCGTGCGCTGGTGGCTGAAAAGACGCGGCAAAGCGGAGGCCCGTTAAACCCGATGGTATCCGGATGGCATAACGCCGCCATCCGGCACCCGGCGTTTATTTTGCGTTGAATTGCGGATTCGCCAGCATAAACCCGCCGTCGACAATCAGCGACTGACCGGTGGTATAGCTTGCTCCTTCCGAACACAGCCAGGCGACGAGGCTGGCTATTTCATGCGTAGAACCCGGTCGGGCGATAGGGATCGAGGGTTCCGATCCCGGCTCAATGTCGCTGTCATCCATATCATTCATCGGCGTGGCGATAGCGCCTGGCGCGACGGCGTTGACCAAAATATGATGCTCAATCAGTTCCAGCGCCATGGATTTAGTCAATCCCCCCAACGCATGTTTCGCCGCGGTATAGGCGCTGGCTTGCGGAAGCGGCGTATGCTCATGGACGGAGGTGATGTTGATAATGCGCCCTCCCTCTCCTTGTTTAATCATATGCCGGGCGGCGATCTGCGCGCAGAGAAACGCGCCATCGACATCCACGGTAAAAATTTGCCGCCACTGCGTAAACGGCATATCAATAAACGCGGATTTGGTCATCGCCCCGGCATTATTGACCAGCACGTCAACGCGCCCCAGGCGCTGGATAAGATGTTCAATGGCCTGCGCGCCCTCGGGTAACTGGCTCAGGTCAAGATGAATGGTCTCTGCCCGCACACCAAACTGCGCCGCTTTTTTCGCCGTCTCCTGCGCGCCGCGTTCATCGGAATGCCAGGTGATACCAATATCAAAACCGTTTTGTGCTAATAACAATGCACACGCTTTGCCAATTCCCGAATCTGATGCCGTTACAATTGCGACTTTGGTCATATTCCTCTCCGGATGATTCATACACAGCCTAAGTATAGGAACCCTGTCTGAATCATCCGGAAAAATCAGGAATGATAACCGCCGCCCAGCGCGCTGGTAAGCTGAATAGAGGCATCCAGCCACTGGCCCTGCAACAGCAAGCCGTTACACTGCTCGCGCAGTGCCGGGATTTTGGCCTCGCTCACGCGGGAACCCGCAATAATGCCGGCATTAAAGCGCGCTTGCGCCAGACCGACCACACGCTGCGCGTCATGCTCAATCTGCTGCTGATGCTGATTTTTCTGTGCCAGCGTCTCTACCTGGCTGGCGGCGCGCGCCACATCATTAACCGCATCTACCACAGCTTTGTTGTAGTTGGCGATAGAAAGGTTGCTTTGCGCTTTGGCGATATCGAGGTTGGCATTCAGCCTGCCGCTGTCGAAAATCGGCAGCGTCAGCCCGCCGGTAATGCCATATTGCTGTGCGGAATGACGGAACAGATCGCTCAGATGTAACGCATCCTGCTGTAAAAAAGCCATCAGATTGATATCGGGATAAAACGCGGCCTTCGCGGCGTCAATGCTGCTCAACGAGGATTCAATGTACCAGTGCGCGGCCTGTAGATCCGCCCGGCGCGCCAGCAACGAATACCCCAGTTGCGACGGTAACTGGCTTTCAACGGCGGGGAGACTCACCTGACGCAGCTTGAGCGCCGCCGATTGCGTATTGGTTAACGCGCTGAGCCGCGCTTCAATAACCTTCATTTTACCGTTAACGTCATTCAACTGCTGCTGGGTTTTGCTGGCGTCGATATCGGTCTCGACCCCTTCAACAGAAGAAGTAATGCCGTGTTGATACAGCTCCCGGTTTACCGTCACCACGTTTTGCTGCTCATGCTCGATTTGCATCAGCACATTTTTCAGCGCCGCCTGCGTCTGCCACTCCCAGTAGAGTCGCGCCACGCCGCTTGCCAGCAGTTGTCGGGTCTGCTCCTGCTCCGCTTCGCGCGCTTTGACCGCCCCGATCCGCGCGGTAACTTCAGCGCGGTTTTTCCCCCATAAATCCAGATCCCAGCCCGCCGTCAGGCCGAATGTACCGTTGGTATACCACGGCCCGGTCGTTCCCGCCGCGGGGTCGGTAATCGCGAATGGCCCCATCAGCCCTTCCGCGGACATTCGCTGGCGCTCAATGTCGGCAGAAAAGTCGAGCTGCGGGCCGTCCTGCGCCTCAACCGCTTTCGCCTGCGCTTCCGCCAGTTGAATACGCTGTTCAGCCACCTGCATATCCGGCGAATGCTGTATGGCATTATCGATCAGCGCGTCAAGCTGCGCATCGTGATACGCCTTCCACCACTGGCTATCCGGCCAACCGTTTTTCAATGCCGCCGGCAGGCTGGAATCAACATGAGAAGAGGGCGTCTGCTGGGTCAGCGACTGGCGGGTATCGTGCATAGGGGCGCAGCCCGCCAGCAAAATAAAAAGCGGTAAGCTCGCTGTCGCGGCAAGGAAAGAATTACGATTCATGGAGGTGTTCTGATAAAAAAAGGTGCGCAGAGAGTACGTCTTACGGCGATCTATTTTTTAGTTACGCGTGGCAATACATCATCAGACAACAAAAGACATATTTTGAAATTTATATGATTATCAAATAATTTCATCTGATACATTTTTTAATGTAATGATTCAATGTAAAGTCCCACTAACCCGTTCATAAATGAACGATTTTGCTGCAATACGCGCCAGCAGCCTTCATGAGTTAAACGTCGCCGCGCCCAACAAGGCAGCAGATGGCTTAATACTTTCCTATACTTTGTTTGTATTTACCAATAAAGGGACAAACAATGAAAATTCTTCTATGGGCAATCTTAATTATTTTTCTGATTGGGCTGTTGGTGGTAACGGGCGTGTTTAAGATGATTTTCTGATTCCTGCGCCGGGCAGCGATAATGTCTGCCCGGCACACGTTCTGGACGCTGTAGAGATTAGGTTTTAATAGCCTGAATCGCCCGCGCAATCTCGGATGAACGGTTTAACGCCCGAATCGACTGAAAGAGTTCTGTCGCCTCAATATATTCCTTACGTAAATATCCCAACCACTGTTTAATACGCGCGACATGGTATAAACCGGTATCGCCCTGCTTTTCCAGTCGGGTATATTTTTGTAATAACGTTACCACTTCCGGCCACGGCATACGCGGTTCGTTATACTTCACCACCCGGCTCAGGTTAGGAATATTTAACGCCCCGCGGCCAATCATCACCGCATCGCAGCCGCTGGTCGCCATACATGCCTGCGCGCTCTGCCAGTCCCAGATTTCGCCATTAGCGATAACCGGAATAGTCAGACGCTGGCGTATTTCGCCGATCGCCTGCCAGTCGATATGCTCGGCGCGGTAGCCCTGCGCTTTGGTACGGCCATGCACCACCAGTTCACTGGCGCCGGCCTGCTGCACCGCATCGGCGATTTCAAATTTTCTATCGCCGCTATCCCAGCCGAGACGCACTTTTACCGTCACCGGCAGATGCGACGGTACCGCGGCCCGCATCGCTTTCGCGCCCTGATAGATGAGTTCGGGATCTTTGAGCAATGTCGCGCCGCCGCCGCTGCCGTTCACCACTTTTGACGGACAGCCGCAGTTCAGGTCCACGCCATACGATCCCAACGCCGTCGCCCGCGCGGCGTTTTCCGCCAGCCACTGCGGATGCTGGCCCAGAAGCTGAATACGCACCGGCGTGCCGGACGGCGTGCGGCTGGCGTGATGCAACTCCGGGCAGATGCGATGAAACACTTTTACCGGCAGCAGCTGATCCACCACGCGCACAAATTCGGTGATGCAGAGATCGTAATCATTCACTTCGGTCAGCAGCTCGCGCACTAACGCGTCGAGCACGCCTTCCATCGGCGCCAGTAAAACACGCATATCGGTATCCACAGCAAAAAAAGAGGCGCTATCATAACGCCTCTCTGCGATGAGCAAAACTTTTTGCCGGGTGGCGGCGCAAACGCCACGCTACGTCACGTAAGGCGCTCAACGCGGCTCAAGACAGTTATCTTCTTTCCAGCCGTACAGCCATTCGATACCGCGATAAAACGCCTCCTGCGATTTCCCTTTCCACAGCAGATTACGCACCTGACGCTCCACCCCGGCGGCGTGATAGAGACGCCCCATCTCGCGGGTAGACCAGACGATACGCGCCGTGCGGGGAATACGCACCGACTCATACAGCGCAAATGCCTGCTGCGCGTCGCCGTCGCAGCGTTCCAGCGCTTTGCCTAGCGTGACGGCGTCTTCCAGCGCCATACAGGCGCCCTGGGCCATATATTGCGCCACCGGATGCGCGGCGTCGCCCACCAGAGTGATACGCTCGGTTCCCCATTTTGCGACCGGCTCGCGATCGGCGGTCGACCAGCGGCGCCAGGAGGTCGGCTTATCCAGCATCTGACGCGGGCGGGGATGAATACCGGCAAAATAAGAGAGCACCTCTTCTTTACTGCCGTCTTTCACGCCCCACTCTTCTTGCTGGCGGCTGTGGAATGTCACCACCAGATTGTACTGTTGGCCTCCGCGCAGCGGATAATGGACCAGGTGACAATGCGGGCCTGCCCACAGCACCGGCGCATTAATACGTAAATCGTCCGGCATATCGTCGCAATCAATCACCGCCCGATAGACTACATGCCCCGTTACGCGCGGCGCGTCGCCGAGTAAACTTTGCCGCACGACCGATTTAACGCCGTCGCAGCCCACGAGAATATCCGCCGTCCAGCTATTTCCCTGCTCATCAAACACCGTAACGTCATCCGGCGTCTGGCGGATATCGACAATATGGGTCGAGGTACGATACTCCACGCCAGGGTGCGTCAGCACCGCTTCCCATACCGTTGCATGAATATCTACCCGGTGAATTACCGCATACGGCCCGCCAAAATGGTCGCGGAACGCCTGTCCGGTTTCAATGCATACCACTTCTTCGGCATTCACGGCATCCATCATGGTAATGTGATCGGTAAACACCGCACGCTGGCGGGCAACATCGCCCACACCGAGACTATCCAGCGCCGAAAAAGCGTTCGGCCCAAGCTGAATACCCGCGCCAATCTCGCCAATTTCGTGCGCTTTTTCCAACAGCATGACTTTTATTCCCTGGCGCGCCAGCGACAGCGCGGTCGCCGCGCCGCCGATTCCGCCACCTACAATAATTGCGCTTGTCACGTGAGTCATGGTCATTCTCCTTTTCAGGCCGGGATTTTATCTTGTTGATTTTCCGGCGCGGCGGCAATAAACGCCGGTAGCTGTACGCAGGCGTCATAAACGGCTTTACAGCGCGGATAGCCTGATAAATCGCAGCCCATCCTGAGCGCATTCGCCCACTGAGGAATCAGGCAGCAGTCCGCAAGTCCTGGCGCGTCGCCCACGCAGAATCGTCCGGACTGACTTTTACGCAATAGCTGCTCTACCGCGCTTAACCCTTGCTGTATCCAGTGGGCGTACCAGCGTTTTTTATCCTCTTCGCTAACCTTCAGCTCATCGGTCAGGTAGCGCAACACGCGCATGTTATTGATTGGGTGTATATCGCAGGCGATAGCGTAGACAATTTCCAGCGCCTGGCTGCGCGCCGGGTCGCTCGTCGGCAGCAGCGGCGTTTGCGGAAAATGTCGGTCCAGCCAGTCGACGATGGCCAGCGATTGCCCCAACGATTCGCCGTCATCAGTGACCAGCGTCGGCACCAGGCCTACCGGATTCATCCGTCGGTAGGCCAGCGCATTCTGCTGGCCGATACGAATATTGACGCCCACCGTCTGGTAATCAATCCCCTTTAACGCCAGCGCAATACGTACACGATAAGACGCCGAACTATTAAAGAAACTGTACAGCTTCATCGTTCACCTCAGACAATTTTCACAGCAATCGGCGTCAGACCTTCTACGTTCCCGGTGATGACATCCCCTTTCACCACGGCGCCCACCCCCTCTGGCGTACCGGTGAAAATCAAATCACCTGGCTGCAATTCAAAAAAGCCGGACAAATAGCTGATGGTTTCATTCACCGACCAAATCAGGTGACGAATATCGCTGCGTTGATGGTCTTCGCCGTTAACCTGTAGCCAAATAGGGGCGTTATCCACATTATGCGTTTCAGCGGCTTTGTGTAATGGCGCAATGGGCGCGGAGAGATCGAACGCTTTGCCGATTTCCCACGGGCGTCCCATCTGGCGCATTTCCATCTGACGATCGCGACGCGTCATGTCCAGACCGGTGGCGTATCCCCAGACATATTCATGGGCTTTTTCTACGGGAATATCACAGCCCTTTTTACCAATCGCCACCACCAGCTCAATTTCATAATGGTAGTTATCGGTCTGCGCCGGATACGGCAGTTCCAGGGTATCCCCCGCCGCTACCGGGACGACAGCGTCCGCTGGTTTACAAAAGAAGAACGGCGGTTCGCGGTCGGGATCAAAGCCCATTTCACGGGCATGGGCGGCATAGTTGCGACCCACGCAGTAAACGCGACGTACCGGAAACTGCTCATCACTGCCCGCCACGGGTACTGTCACCGGGGCCTGCGGCTGGAATACATATTTGGTCATGTTCTCTCTCCCTAATTAATAACGTGCTTCGCGGAACAGCCCCAGGGCTTCCTGAACCGGCTTGTCCGAAAAGCTGAATAACACCGTGTCTTCGCTGCTGCGAAACGACACCTCATGCCAGGTCGGCGCCACAAAAATGTCTTTTGCGGAAAAATGAAAAGTTTCGTTGCCGATAGTGACCTGCCCTGCCCCTTCAACGACGTGGTAGATAGTGCTGTCGGTGCTCCGCGCCACACGCGAGGCAAAGCCTTTTGGCAGCAGTTGCAGGAACGCGCCCATCGACGGCATCGGATAACCGCCAGTGACGGGATTAACGTAACGCAGCTTGTAGCCTTCCCACTCATCCGGATCGCCCATACGGGTCAGATCGTGCAACGCCTCGCGACTGCGGTCGTAACGGTAGTTGAAAATCGGCGACGAGTTCCCGCGCTGGTGGCGCAGCGGCAGCATATTCGCTGCATAGCGCGGCAGATAATCGCCCTCTTTTCGCGTCACCGGCTGCTGATCTTCGGGATAGTCTTCCGCAAAACCACAGCCCAGGAGGTTGACTAACGGCAGATCCAGACCATCCAGCCATACCACCGGCTCTGATCCCGGATTACCATGATCGTGCCAGCGCCACTGCGGCGTCAGGATAAAATCGCCGGTATGCATTGGCGTGCGCTCGCCGTCCACCGCGGTAAATGCGCCTTTACCTTCGACGATAAAACGCAGCGCCGACTGGTTATGGCGATGACTCGGCGCGACTTCGCCGGGCAGGATCAGCTGTAAACCAGCGTATAAGGTCGCCGTGATCGACGACTGACCGCGCAATGCCGGATTTTCCAGCACCAGCACCCGGCGGATCGCCTCTTTCGCGCCAATGACATTGCCGCTTTCCATCAGTAGCGGACGAATTTCCTGATAATTCCAGTAGGCCGGCGCGCAGTTGGCGTTTGGCGTCTGCGGTACCAGGTGATGTAACGATTCCCACAGCGGCGTCAGATTCTGCCCGGAAATATGTTGGTAATACTGTTGACGGCTATCTTTTACGTTCTGATTTATTTCAGACATGGAGATTCTCCTTATTCGTTTACGACGCTGGCACGCGGCAGGTCGTCAGGTACAGAAATCGAAAGGCGGACAACCACCGTCAGCAGGGTAAGCATTACCGCGCTGATAGCCGCCGGAATAGCAATGACAAAAAACAACGTATCGAAAGAGAAATTGAGGGCCATCATCATGCCGCCGGAGAGCGAACCGACAATCGCCCCGCAGCGTCCAATGGCGTTCGACCAGCTCACGCCCGTCGCCCGGCTTTGGGTGGGGTACAGCGTCGCCGTCAGAGCATTAAGCCCTACCTGGGAACCGCTAATACCGATGCCAGTACCAAAAATCGCCAGCGCCATCAGCCAAAGGCCGTTTTCGCTCAGGCCTATCATGACAATGCAAACTGCGCCCAGCGCATAGCTCACCGCCAGTACCCGGAACGGGTTAAGCCGATCCATCAACACGCCGAGTAACAGCGCGCCAAGCGTGCCGCCAACCTGGAATGCGGCAGTCACCCACGACGCCTGTTGCAGATCAATACCGCGATGGTTAAGTAACGTCGGCATCCAGCTGGAAAGCAGATAGATAATGAGCAGGCTCATAAAGAATACCACCCATAACATCAGGGTAATGACAAGCTGTCGCCCGGCAAAAAGCTGGCGAATACTGCCTTTGGCGACGGCTGCCGTCTCATGCAGAAAGAATTGCGTATCGTGATAGCGCTCGCCGGTAATGGCGCTGACCGTCCGGGCGACAACGGCTTGCGGTAGTTGGCGGCGTACCTGCCAGCGGGGAGATTCCGGCAGCGCGAACAGCAGGCCGAAAAACAGCATCAAAGGCAAGATGCCGCCTAACGCCAGAATTCCGTGCCAGCCAATCAGCGGCACCAGTTGCGCGCTCACAATCCCGCCCATCGCCGACCCCAGGGTAAAACCGCAGAACATCAGCGTGACCAGCGCTCCGCGTCGACGAGCGGGAAGGTATTCCGACGTCATGGTGATGGTATTCGGCATCGCTCCGCCCAGTCCCAGACCGGTTAAGAAGCGCAGCAACACCAGGGTTTCTATATCCGGCGAGAAAGCGGAAAGCAGGCTCAATGCGCCGAATAGCGCCACGCAAAGCTCAATGACCCGCTTGCGGCCAAAGCGATCCGCCAGCGGCCCGCATAGCAGCGCGCCGGCCGTAAGCCCCAGCAGCCCTGCGCCAAACAGCGGCGCAAGTTCGCTGGCGCTTAGCTGCCAGTGAGTACGAATATCCGGGGCGATGAAGCCAATCGCGGCGGTGTCGAAACCGTCGAGCATAACCACCAGAAAACAGCAGATGATAACGCGCCACTGCATTTTGCCGACGGGCGCGGCATCAATAAGGGCTTGTAGATCACGTCGTTGAGTCATAGCTAATGCCTCAGTGCAGGGAGATAGATGTTGTTTTTATGTTTGCTATGTTACGAGTTTGTAGAGTGAGCGATAAAATGTACAATGGCTTTTCAGGCAGAGACATAACCTGGAGGTTATAGCGAATGGCGAACTGGGCGCAGAAATTGAAATTACATCACCTGCAAACGCTGGTTGCGCTGGGCGAACAGGGCAACCTGACGCACGTCGCCCGGATGATGAATATCTCCCAGCCGGCGCTATCGAAGTGGCTATCTCAACTCGAAGATGAGATAGGCATCACGCTTTTTGAGCGCCACAGTAAAGGGCTACGGCCCTCGGAAGGCGGTAAATTACTGATCCAGCACGCCCAGCGCCTAATTAACGATCTGGAGCGTTCACAGTATGAAATCGCCCGTTTCAAGCAGGGCGGCCTGGTTGGCAGCCTGAAGATCGGCTGTTCGCCCGTGGCGACTGACTGCGTATCACAGGCGATTCTGAGCCTGCTTAACGAAATGCCGACGCTGCATCTGAATATTGAAGAGAAGGTAATGACGCCGCTGCTGCACGATTTGCTTGCCGGTCAGGTGGATGTGGTGGTAGGGCGTGTCGGCGGCCGCGCCCTGCAACTGCCGCTTAATTATCAGGTACTTTATACCGAGCCGGTCTGCTTTGTGGCGCGTCCGCACCATCCGCTGGCCGCGCGAGCGCAGATCGCCTGGAGCGATCTGGCGCACTGGCGGTGGATAGTCTGGCCAACCGGCACCCCTATTCGCATCAGTATTGATAACGCCCTCGTCGATAATGGCGTCATGCTCCCGGAAAACACCATTGAATCGGCGTCAATGAACGTCAGCACCAATTTGCTGCAAAGCAGCGATATGATCTCTATTCTTTCTTTACGGCTGGCGCAACGCTATGCCAGCCAGGGGCAACTGGCGATTTTAAACTTGCCAAAAATTGAGCAAAAAGGCAGCGTAGGGATGTTCTGGCGTAAGAATGAGACGCCGTCTTTGGCCCTGAGTCGCTTTTTGTATTTTTTAGCCCAAGTTTAACGCCGCCGACCAGGGGCATTGCCCGATGTTCCTGCTGTCTATACCCACTATGCTAAGAATTCATGATGTGATCGGTAGCACGTTTTAACGTTTAATTGTATGATGAATCCATCTCATCAAGGGCTTTAAACATGAGTAAGTCACTGAATATTATCTGGCAATATATACGCGCTTTTGTATTGATTTATGCCTGTTTGTACGCAGGCATTTTTCTTGCATCACTGCTTCCTATCACTATTCCCGGCAGCATTATCGGGATGTTAATTCTGTTTGTATTGCTGGCGCTGCAAATTCTGCCGGCAAAGTGGGTTAACCCCGGCTGTTATGTGCTGATTCGTTATATGGCGTTGCTGTTTGTGCCGATTGGCGTTGGGGTCATGCAATATTTTGACTTACTGCGCGCGCAATTCGGCCCGGTGGTGGTCTCTTGCGCTATCAGTACGCTGGTCGTTTTTGTGGTCGTAAGCTGGAGTTCACATCTGATACACGGTGAGCGTAAAGTGGTTGGGCAGAAGGGAACGAAAAAATGATGACATATATCTGGTGGTCGTTACCGCTGACGCTGGCGGTATTTTTCGCCGCCCGCAGACTGGCGGCGCATTTTAAAATGCCGTTGCTGAATCCGCTGCTGGTGGCAATGGTAGTCATTATTCCTTTTCTGTTGCTGACCGGTATTCCCTACGAGCACTACTTCAAAGGCAGCGAAGTACTTAACGATCTGCTGCAACCAGCGGTGGTGGCGCTGGCCTATCCCCTTTATGAACAATTGCACCAGATTCGCGCGCGTTGGAAATCCATTATTAGCATCTGTTTTGTCGGCAGTCTGGTAGCGATGATTACCGGAACATCCGTTGCCTTGCTGATGGGCGCAACGCCTGAAATCGCGGCATCGGTACTGCCTAAATCCGTGACTACGCCTATCGCGATGGCGGTGGGCGGCAGCATCGGCGGCATCCCCGCGATCAGCGCGGTATGCGTAATTTTTGTCGGTATTCTGGGCGCGGTGTTTGGCCACACGCTGTTAAACGCGATGCACATCCGTACTAAGGCCGCACGCGGGCTGGCAATGGGGACCGCCTCACATGCGCTCGGTACTGCGCGCTGCGCCGAGCTGGATTACCAGGAAGGCGCGTTTAGCTCCCTGGCGCTGGTGATCTGCGGCATTATTACCTCGCTGGTAGCGCCCTTTTTGTTTCCGCTCATTCTGGCGGTAATGCGCTAACGACGGGACAAAAGACCGGGTTAAAATTTGCGATACGTCGCGCATTTTTCATTTAAGTTTCACAAGTTGCATAAACAATGAGATTTAGATCACATATTAAGACATAGCAGGCCCGTAAACTACGGTTCCATTACATTGTTATGAGGCAACGCCATGCATCCACGTTTTCAAACTGCTTTTGCCCAGCTTGCGGATAATTTGCAATCAGCGCTGGCCCCTATCCTGGCGGACCACCATTTTCCCGCCATGCTGACCGCAGAGCAGGTCTCGACGCTTAAAAATACGGCGGGACTGGACGAAGACGCGCTGGCTTTCGCACTGTTACCTCTGGCGGCGGCCTGCGCCCGTACCGATTTGTCCCATTTCAACGTCGGCGCGATTGCGCGCGGCGTTAGCGGCAACTGGTATTTCGGCGCGAATATGGAGTTCCTGGGCGCCACCATGCAACAAACTGTGCATGCTGAACAAAGCGCGATTAGCCACGCCTGGCTACGCGGCGAAAAAGGGCTCGCCGCCGTCACCGTTAACTACACGCCTTGCGGCCACTGTCGCCAGTTTATGAACGAGCTGAACAGCGGTCTGGATCTGCGCATTCATCTGCCGGGCCGCGCGCCGCATACGTTACGCGATTATCTGCCTGACGCTTTCGGGCCAAAAGATCTGGAGATCAAAACGCTGCTGATGGACGAGCAGGATCATGGCTTTACGTTAACGGGCGATACGCTAACGCAAGCGGCGATTACGGCAGCCAATAAGAGCCATATGCCTTATAGCCACTCGCCGAGCGGCGTGGCGCTGGAATGTAAAGATGGCCGTATTTTCACCGGCAGCTATGCGGAAAACGCCGCCTTTAACCCTACGCTTCCCCCACTGCAAGGCGCGCTAAACCTGCTGAGTCTCAATGGCTATGACTATGCGGATATTCAGCGCGCGATTCTGGCGGAAAAAGGCGATGCGGCATTAATTCAATGGGATGCCACCGCCGCAACGCTGAAAGCGTTAGGTTGCCATAATATTGACCGCGTGCTTCTCGGCTAAGCAAATGTGCCGGATAGCGACGCACTGGCGTCTTATCCGGCCTGACTCTCCTCTCCCGCGACCCGATACAAGGGAAATCATGCTGAAAATCTCCGCAATCAGACGGCGGTTTCTTGCGCTACGTCTTCGGGTACAGTAGCCTGATCGTACTTTCATCCTGGTATCGAGTTTCCTGCATGTTAAAGCGCGTGTTTTACAGCCTGTTGGTCCTGGTAGGCTTGCTGCTGTTGACGGTGCTTGGCCTCGATCGGTGGATGAGCTGGAAAACAGCGCCCTATATCTATGACGAGCTACAGGATCTCCCCTACCGCCAGGTTGGCGTCGTGTTAGGGACAGCCAAATACTATCGCAAGGGTGTCATTAATCAGTACTATCGTTATCGTATCCAGGGCGCGTTAAACGCTTACAATAGCGGTAAAGTCAATTACCTGCTGCTCAGCGGCGACAATGCCCTGCAAAGCTATAACGAACCGATGACCATGCGCAAAGACCTTATCGCGGCGGGCGTCGATCCTGCGGACATTGTGCTTGATTATGCGGGCTTCCGTACGCTTGACTCTATCGTGCGTACCCGCAAAGTGTTTGATACCAACGACTTTATTATCATCACTCAGCGCTTCCACTGCGAACGCGCCTTGTTTATTGCGTTGCATATGGGCATTCAGGCGCAGTGTTACGCGGTACCTTCGCCCAAAAATATGCTGAC
This sequence comes from Salmonella sp. SG203, assembly GCF_013350575.1. Lineage (NCBI taxonomy): Bacteria > Pseudomonadati > Pseudomonadota > Gammaproteobacteria > Enterobacterales > Enterobacteriaceae > Salmonella > Salmonella sp. SG203. The sequence goes on along the minus strand of NZ_SNMT01000016.1, from coordinate 57,260 downwards.
AGTGCGCCTGCGCGAATTTGGCGCCCGCTTTAGCGCGCTGGCGGATCTCTATATTTTTAAACGCGAACCGCGTTTCTTAGGCCCGCTGGTACCTATTCCCACGCAGCATCAGGTGCCGAATGACGCCCAGGGGTATCCGGCAGTTACGCCGGAACAATTGCTTGAACTGGAAAAGAAAAAAGGGAAATGATCATGGATGTACAGACGATATTTGTCATATTAGCCTTTTTGCTACTCCCGCTTTTTTGCTTCCGTGAGGCCTGGAAAGGCTGGCGAACCGGCGCGGTAGATAAAATTGTCAAAAATACGCGAGAACCGGTTTATGTTTATCGCCATGCCGATCCCGTACAATATTGGTCTTATCTTTTTCTTTATACCGGTTGCGGTTTTTTATTTACTGGAATGATTATTTATCTTCTTTTTTATCGTTAATCTATTTATTATCCCTTTAAAATTGAGAATAGTTATTATTATGATATAAGGAACAAATGCTGTTTTGCATTCTGGTTTCATTTTTTTGTGAATTCTTTCACAGAATACCCTTCTTTCAATGCTTAGGCTGGCGGTAGATTTTGGATCATTAAAACGCGTTATTTGCGTTTCGCCTTAATTTATTCAAGCATTAAGGAAGATTATATGCCGCAACAAAATTATCTGGATGAACTCACGCCTGGTTTTACGCCATTACTGGCAATAAAAGAGGCTTCCCGTTGTTTATTATGTCACGATGCGCCCTGTAGTCAGGCTTGCCCGGCGCAAACCGATCCGGGGAAATTTATTCGTTCTATTTACTTTCGCAATTTTAAAGGCGCAGCGGAAACTATCCGGGAAAATAATGCGCTTGGCGCCGTCTGCGCCAGAGTCTGTCCGACGGAAAAATTATGCCAGCGCGGATGTACACGTTCCGGAATAGATAAACCTATTGATATTGCACGCCTGCAACGTTTTATTACCGATTTTGAACAGCAGACTGCCATGCAGATTTATCAGCCCGGGAGTAAAACACGCGGGAAAGTCGCGATTATTGGCGCGGGTCCGGCAGGTTTGCAGGCAAGCGTGACGCTCACACATTTAGGCTATGACGTCACCATTTACGAAAAACAGCCGCAGCCCGGCGGATGGCTGCGTCACGGCATCCCGGCATTTCGTCTGCCGCAAAGCGTACTCGATCAGGAAATTGCCCGCATTGTAGAAATGGGCGTCAATATTAAATGTAATTGTGACGTGGGCGGGTCGCTATCGCTTGCGCAACTCAAAGCCGAATATCGCGCCGTGCTGATGACCGTCGGGATGTCCTGTGGCTCTGATTTACCGTTATTTGAGCAAGCCAGTCACGTAGAGATTGCCGTTGATTTTTTACAGCGCGCCCGTCAGGCCGACGGCGATATTAGCGTTCCGCGTAGCGCATTAATTATTGGCGGCGGCGACGTAGCGATGGATGTCGCCAGTACGTTAAAAATTCTCGGCTGCCCTTCCGTCACCTGCGTGGCGCGGGAAGAATTAGCCGAATTCCCCGCCAGCGAAAAAGAATTTACCAGCACGCAGGCATTAGGCGTATCGATTATTGATGGCTTTACGCCTGTCGCCGTCAGCGGAAATAAAGTGACCTTCCACCATGTACGCCACTCAGGAGAACTGACGCTGGAAGCGGAAAATATTATTCTGGCCGTGGGGCAGCACGCGCGACTGGATGCCTTTGCGGAGATAAAAGCGCAGCATAATATTATCGACACGCACAATTATCAAACCGACGACCCGGCGATCTTTGCCGCTGGCGATATTGTTAAAGGCGATAAGACCGTCGTTTATGCGGTAAAAACCGGAAAAGAAGCCGCTCAGGCTATTCATCATTATTTAGAGGAGGCCTGCTCATGTTAACAAAAGATTTGTCTGTTACCTTTTGCGGCGTTAAGTTTCCCAATCCGTTTTGCCTTTCTTCTTCTCCGGTAGGCAATTGTTATGAGATGTGCGCCAAAGCCTATGATACCGGCTGGGGCGGGATCGTTTTTAAAACCATTGGTTTTTTTATTGCCAACGAAGTCTCTCCACGTTTTGATCACCTGACGAAAGAAGATACCGGTTTTATTGGTTTCAAAAACATGGAGCAAATTGCTGAGCATCCGCTGGAAGAGAATCTGGCCGCCATTCGACGGCTAAAACAGGATTATCCGGATAAGGTGCTGATTGCTTCCATCATGGGGGAAAATGAGCAGCAGTGGCAAGAACTGGCGCGTCTGGTTGAAGAAGCCGGCGCGGATATGATTGAGTGTAACTTCTCTTGCCCGCAGATGACCTCGCACGCCATGGGAAGCGATGTAGGGCAAAGCCCGGAGCTGGTTGAAAAATACTGCCGCGCCGTAAAACGCGGTTCATCTTTGCCAATGCTGGCGAAAATGACGCCGAATATTGGCGATATGTGTGAAGTCGCGCTGGCCGCCAAACGCGGCGGAGCCGACGGTATCGCCACCATCAACACCGTGAAATCCATTACTAACATCGACCTGAACCGCAAAATCGGGATGCCGGTGGTTAACGGTAAATCCAGTATCTCCGGTTATTCAGGAAAAGCGGTGAAACCCATTGCGCTGCGTTTTATCCAGCAGTTGCGAATGCACCCTGAACTGCGCGATTTCCCGATTAGCGGTATCGGCGGCATTGAAACCTGGGAAGACGCTGCCGAATTTCTGCTGCTGGGCGCGGCGACCCTACAGGTGACGACAGGCATTATGCAATACGGTTACCGCATTGTAGAAGATATGGCGAGCGGCCTCAGCCACTATCTGGCCGATCAGGGATTTGCCTCATTACAGGAGATGATCGGGCTGGCGAATGGCAATATTATCCCGGCGGAAGAGCTGGATCGCAGCTATATCGTCTATCCGCGGATTAATCAGGAGAAATGCGTCGGCTGCGGACGTTGCTATATCTCCTGCTATGACGGCGGTCATCAGGCGATGGAGTGGGATGAACACAGCCGCACGCCGCATTGCAATACGGAAAAATGCGTCGGTTGTCTGCTGTGCGGTCATGTCTGCCCGGTCGCCTGTATTGATTTAGGCGAGGTCAAATTTAAAAAAGGCGAAAAAGAGCACGCGCTAACGCTGTAGCTCGCGGTATGAAGCCCGGCGCGCAGTTTCGCTGCGCCGGGTTATCTGATAAGCAAGGCAATAGGTCTGGATAACTACTTCTTACGCGCGTATTTCAGCGAGTCCAGCGCCACGGCGAAAATGATAATGCCGCCTTTGATAATGTACTGCCAGTACGGGTTTACCCCGATATAGGTCAGGCCATAGTTGATGACGGTAAAGATAATGACGCCGGTTACCACGCCGAAGACCGTACCCACTCCGCCGCTAAACGATACGCCCCCGACAACGCACGCGGCAATCGCATCCAGTTCATACATAAAGCCGAGGTTGTTGGTGGCAGAACCAATACGCCCTGCTTCCAGTAAGCCGCCGAAGGCATAAAACACGCCGGAGAGCGCATAAATCATCAGCAGGTTCAGCGCCACGTTTACGCCAGAAACTTTTGCCGCTTCCGGGTTGCCGCCAATAGCAAAAATGTTTTTACCAAAACGGGTCTTATTCCACAGCACCCAGACAAACGCTACCGCAATCAGAGCGTAAAAGGTGATGTATGAGAGCCGGAAACTGCCCATCGCCACAAAGCCCTGTGCAAAGGTGGAAAAGCCGCTGTCAAAGCCGGAAATGGGCGAAGCGCCGACAAAGTCATAGTAAAGGGAGTTGATCCCATAAACGATAATCATCGTGCCAAGCGTGGTAATAAACGGCGTCACATTCAGGTAAGCAATGATGATACCGTTCACCAGGCCAATCACCGCGCCAATCGCGCAGACAATCAGGATGACCAGCGCAATCGGCATGGTCGCCATTTCCGGAAACACTTTATTGGCGTTTTCCATTGATTGCAGTAATGTTGCCGCCACAACCGCCGCCAGCCCTACCTGACGCCCCGCCGACAGGTCTGTCCCCTGGGTGACGATGAGTCCCGCCACGCCCAGCGCGATAATAATACGTACCGAAGATTGCGTCAGAATATTACTTAAATTCAGCAAACTTAAAAAAGTCGGGTCCTGGAAAATAATAATCGCCAGCAACACTAAAAGAACGACGTAAATTCCGCCCTCTTTCAGCCAGGTCAAAAAGCTTTTCTTGTTTAACGCACTCATAAGGAGCCCCTGATCTTAAAGGTGCAAAGAAGCAAGACGCAAAATTTCGTTTTGCGTTGTTGTTTTAGTATCGACAATGCCGGAAACGAGACCGTTACTCATCACCAGGATACGATCGGTAATCCCTAACAGCTCCGGCATTTCAGAAGAGATAATGATGATCCCCTTGCCTTTTTTCGCCAGTTCCGCAATAAGCTGATAAATTTCAAATTTTGCGCCGACATCAATACCGCGGGTCGGTTCGTCCAGCATTAATATTTCCGGCTGCGTTAATAGCCAACGTCCAATGATCACCTTTTGCTGATTGCCGCCGGAAAGTGAGCCAATTTGCGTGCGATGCCCCGGCGTTTTTACCCGCATGGAATCAATGACCCATTGGGTGTCGCTTTTCATCCGGGAATTATCCAGTAACCCCACTTTATTTTTATAATTACGGATATTCGAAATTAATGAGTTAAATCCGATATCCAGATAGGCGTAAATTCCGGTGGAACGACGCTCTTCCGTCACCAGCGCAAAACCGTGGTTAATCGCTTCGTTCGCAGTGTGATTATTAATTTTCTTGCCATGTAAAGTGATTGTCCCGGACGACTTCTCACGAATACCAAACAGCGTTTCGACGATATCGGTACGCTTTGCCCCAACCAGGCCGGCAATGCCCAGAATTTCGCCCTTGTGCAAATCAAAGGAGACATCGCGAATGGAAGGCTGGCGCAGCGAGGTCAGGTTACGTACCTCCAGAATCACGTCGCCCGGCTTATTTTCTTTATCCGGGAAACGCTGGTTCAGGGAACGCCCGACCATCATCGCAATGATCTTATCCATATCCAGCCCTTCCAGCGGCTGGGTGGCAATCCACTGACCGTCGCGCAAAATAGTAATTTCATCGCACAATTGAAAAATTTCTTCCATTTTATGCGAGATATAAACAATACCGCAGCCGCGTTCTTTCAGCTTGCGAATAATCGTGAACAGATGATTAACCTCTTTCTCAGTTAACGATGAGGTCGGTTCATCCATAATAACGATCTTAGCGTTATAGGAAAACGCCTTCGCAATTTCGATCATCTGCATTTGCGAAACGGATAACGTTCCTACGCGCGCGCGCGGGTCAATATCGATATCCAGTTCATCAAATATCGCTTTGGTATCCTGGTACATTTTATCCTGGTCGACAAACATACCTTTGGTGGGATAACGTCCCAACCACATGTTATCCATGACCGAACGTTGTAATACCAGATTTAACTCCTGGTGTACCATCGAAATCCCATTCTCCAGCGCTTCTTTCGCCGAATGGAAGTCCACTTCTTTTCCCTGAAATACAATGCTGCCGGAATCTTTTTGATAAATACCGAAAAGACATTTTAATAATGTTGATTTGCCTGCGCCGTTTTCACCCATTAATGCATGAATAGAGTGCGGACGAACGTTTAAGTTGACATTATCAAGCGCTTTCACGCCGGGAAATGATTTGTTAATGCCACGCATTTCCAACAAATATTCACCCGACGACGGAGAGATCGTGCTGCCCATAATGATACCCTGTCGGCCTTTTTAATTATGACTATCCGCGCCGGATGGCAAAAGAAATACGTTATCCGGTCTGCGGCACGTCACCCTTCCACGGTTTCAGGGCGCAACAAAATTGCGCCCACAGACGGAAAAGTTATTTTTGGGTAAATTCGCTCAGATTATCTTTGTCCACGCCGACATAAGGCACGCGCACGATTTTGTTCTCAATCTTCCAGCTGGTGCCGTCAGCCGCGCCCTTGCCTTCGGCGAGGTTTTTCGCCAGATCGAATGTCGCTTTCGCCTGATTGTTGGCGTCATTCAGTACCGTACCGGCCATCGCGCCCGATTTCACCAGCGCCAAAGCTTCCGGTAACGCATCGACGCCAAAGACCGGAATCGACGATTTATTATGCGCTTTCAGCGCCTCTACCGCGCCCATCGCCATCGCATCGTTATTCGCGATAACCACTTCAATCTTGTTAGCGTTCGGGCCAGACAGCCAGGCATCCATCTTATCTTTTGCCTGCGCGGTATCCCACATGGCGGTGTCTAACGCCAGTTGCTCGGTCTGAATACCTTTATCATTTAACTCTTTCACCACATACGTCGTACGGGCTTCAGCATCCGGGTGCCCCGGCTCGCCTTTCAGCAGAACATACTGAATTTTACCGTCTTTATTCAGATCCCAACCCTGATTCGCCTGCCAGTGTTTGGCAATCAAGTCGCCCTGAATCACACCGGATTCTTTAGAGTCAGTCCCGACATAATACGCCTTGTCATAGCTGTCCAGCGCTTTGCGGGAAGGCTCTTTGTTAAAGAACACCACCGGCACATTTTGCCCGCGCGCTTTCTCAATCACCGTACCGGCGGCTGCCGGGTCGACCAGGTTAATCGCCAGAGCTTTAACCCCTTTCGCCAATAAAACGTCAATTTGATCATTCTGTTTGGATTGATCGTTTTGCGAGTCATTCATCAGTAGCTGAACATCCGGCGCGGATTTGCCATCTTTTTCAATAGCCTTACGCACCACGGACATAAAGTTATCGTCATATTTATAAATCGTCACGCCAATACGAGTATCAGCCGCGTGTGCGTGCGCGCCGAATAACAGACTTGCCATCACGGCAGAAAGGGTCAGTACCTTCTTATTCATGGTAGCTCCGGTTTTATTATGTAGGGTATAGCGTAAAAAAATGCCCGGCTGTTCAGCACGTTAACGCGTGTTACTGAACGCCGAAGCGTATTTAGAGCCTATCCCACCAGGCGTTATTGGCGCAGCCAGTTTGGACACGGACAGCGCGCAAAAACCGCAGCGTACACGTAGTACGTGAGGTTTGACTCGCTACGCTCGCCCTTCGGGCCGCCGCTAGCGGCGTTCAAAACGCTAACGCGTTTTGGCGAGCACTGCCCAGGTCCAAAATGGCAAGTAAAATAGCCCTAATGGGATAAGCTCTTATTCAACTCTTTATTTTTGTCCGGTAGTCGCGGGATATTGTGATAACGGTTTTTATAAGCGAAATACCCCAGCAAAACTGACAACTAACTGTTACACATTAGTTACAGTGCGACAAACGTTGTCATCATAGCTATCACAATGTTAATAAACTGTGAATTTACTCACAGATTGAAAACGGTTACATGCGGTGCGTAATCAGTTAGTGATCAGTACCGCATTCTGTCGCCATGCCACCGAATGGCGCCGCACCAGGGTCGGCATAAAGCAGTGCGTCGCCGTGATATCCAGCGTACCTGCAGCCCCCTGTAACGCCAGCTCGGTCGCGATTTTCGCCATAGAAGCAATAGGATAGCGCACGGTAGTCAACTGAGGATCGGTATAACGAGCAATAGGGATATCATCGAAACCGATGACAGACAGATGCAAGGGAATGGCGATGCCGTTATCTTTTAACGCCGTCAGCGCGCCCGCCGCCATGTTATCGTTATAGGCAAATACCGCCGTCAGTTGCAGATTGCGTCCCAGCAACTCAACCATTGCCGACTCGCCGCCCTGCATGTCCGGCGTGCCGGTGCCTATCCAGCTCTCCGACGCAGCAACCCCCTGCTCTTGCAGCGCGTGTAACCACCCTTCTCTGCGCATCGCGTCATCTTCAATACGGTGGCTGGAGGCCAGGTAGCCGATGCGTTGATGTCCATTATTCAGCAACATTCGGGTCGCCATTCTGGCGCCGCTCACATTGTCGAGACAGACACAACGATGCGCATAACCCGGCACGATACGGTTAATCAGCACCATACCGGGGATCTGATCCATAAAGTCGCTCAGCTCGCGATCGGTTAAGGCTTTTGAGTGAACAATCAATGCGTTACAACGCTGACGGATCAAGACTTCAATCGCATGACGCTCTTTTTCCGCCTCATGATAACTGTTGCCAATGAGAACATATTTCTGGTGCTGCTGCGCGACCAGATCTACGGCTTTCACCAGAGCGCCGAAAAAGGCATCGGAAACATCCATGACCACGACGCCGATGGTATCGCTCACCTGGGTGGCCAGCGCTTGCGCATTCGCATTTGGCCGATATCCCAGCAGGGTGACGGCCTGCATAACGGCGTCACGGGTGTCGGGACTGACCAACGCGCTGTTATTCAGTACGCGGGAAACGGTCGCTACAGACACGCCAGCCTGGCGCGCTACATCACGAATGGTGATCATATTCACTGCCCTGTTTGAGTTCAAAAATGCTCACAAATGCCCCGTTAGCAGGCGGCTATTTTGTCAGCACCCTGCCCAGGGCTGCGTGAGAAACATCACAGGGATGGAAACGGTTACAGCCATTTTGTTAATGAATGTGATCCAGATCGTTATCTGAGCGATCCTGACGCGCGCAACGTGAGTTGACGCCATAACCACTCGACCGGTCCCTGTCGCCAGAAACGTAGCCAGATGACGGAAAAGAGAAGGTTTATTGCCCATACCGGAACGACAAAGAACAAGAGTTCCAGTCGATTGAATTTCATAAATAAGCCAAACTGATAAAACAGCGTGGTACAGATGATCGTCTGCAGCAAATAATTGGTCAGCGCCATTCGCCCTACGCAGGCAATGGCAAGCGTCAGTCTGCATCGGCTAAGCTGCGGCCAGAAGCCAAACATCAGCGCGGCATAGCCCAGCGTTTGCAACGGCGCGCTCAGTTCGCGCGGCGCCTGCAATAAGAAGGCGCACCAGCGGTACGCCCAGTCCAGCCGCCATTGTAAAATGACCGCAGGCAGGTTGATCATTAGCCCTAACGCCACCAGCAGAGCCCCGGTACGGCGATAGTGCCGCAGACTGTACTGACCTTTCAGCCAGCCGCTACGCATTAGCGCGGCGCCCAGCAGCATCATACCTGCCAGTTGCCAGCCATACTGCGCGCCGAGCGCCAGTAAACTATTTGACAGCATCTCTGCCCGGTTGCTGATAGCCTCCATGCCGCCGTTCAGCTTCCAGTATTTTTCATACAATATTGCCGACGCATCCGGCGTCCAGGCGCGGCTGGTTTCGCTACTCGATACCACGCCCAGCAGCAGTAGCACGCCAATCCCGACCAGATAAAGGAGTATGCCGGTATTGAACAGGCTTTTTACCGAAGGCGCGTCGCGTACCAGTCGCCAGCAAATTAACCCGACCAGACCGTAGGCCAGCAGAATGTCGCCGTCCCAAAAGAATAACGCATGGATAAAACCTAACAGTACCAATAGCGTCAAGCGCGATTGAATCCACTGTTTACCACGCGGAAGCAGCATTTGTAGCCCCGCGCCAAACAACAACGCGAACAGCGTAAGAAACTTAGCCTGCGCCACAATATCGAGAATCGCCCAGGACCAGGCGTCTTCGGGAACGATCGCGCCGTACCAGGCGGGATTGAGATAAGCCGCCTTCGGCAATCCAAAGGCGCTAATGTTAAGAAGCAGGATACCGAGGATAGCGACGCCACGTACAAAATCCAGCGTGACATTACGCTCCATCGTCTCCGCCTTAATCATGGATGATGGCGAACGGCACGCAGAAACTCCTGGCGCGTATTCTGGCTGGACTTAAACAATCCGCCCAGCGACGTCGTCGTCGTGGCGCTGGTTGCGTCACGAATACCGCGCGCTTTCACGCAGTAATGCACCGCATCAATCGATACCGCTACATTATTGGTGCCGAGCAAGGTTTGCAGCGCCGTCAGAATTTGTTGGGTCAAACGTTCCTGAACCTGCGGACGCTGGGCGAAGAATTGCACGATGCGGTTAATTTTCGACAGGCCGATCACGGAATCTTTGGGGATATACGCGACGGTCGCTTTGCCATCAATGGTCACGAAGTGATGTTCACAGGTGCTGGTCAGCGTGATATCGCGGACGGTGACCATTTCATCCACCTTCATTTTATTTTCAATGAGGGTAATTTTCGGGAAATTGGCATAGTCGAGGCCAGCGAAAATCTCGTCAACGTACATCTTAGCGATACGATGCGGCGTTTCCATCAGACTGTCATCGCTCAAATCGAGATTCAGCAACTGCATAATCTCAGTCATATGCCCTGCGATAAGGCTTTTTCGCGTTTCATTATCCAGTTCATCCATAGGCGGGCGCAGCGGCGTTTCCAGCCCCCGGGCAACCAGCGCGTCATGAACCAGGGCCGCTTCTTTACTGAGTGATGGCATTAATCGTGTTCTCCTGCAGGTGTGGCGCCTCTGCCCTGCATGGGGCAAAGTTTGTCAATATTGTGACAGTGTGATTATTGTGCGTGAGGTAGCGCACATAATCCAGTATTCACGCCCATAATTGTTGAAATTGTCGCTGCCTTTCATGACATCTTTTCCGGTGCGAGAATGCTGGCAGGACAAAGGGCATATTTGTTAACGCAACGTTATTTAAATGATGAAGCATGTTTATGTATTACGGAAGTGAAAGTTACTCACAACGCGGTGAATAATCTGTATTATGAAGAATCTGCATACCTTATCAGGTTCACTATAAAAGGAGCCCCCGCATGGAAATGCTCGAAGAGCACCGATGTTTTGGCGGCTGGCAGCAGCGCTGGCGTCATCATGCCGCCACGCTAAACTGCGCCATGACATTCAGCATTTTTCTTCCGCCGACTCAGGATAATGAACCGCCTCCGGTACTGTACTGGTTGTCCGGGTTGACCTGCAATGATGAGAACTTTACCACCAAAGCAGGCGCGCAGCGTATCGCAGCAGAACTGGGCATTGTATTGGTGATGCCGGATACCAGTCCACGCGGTGAACAGGTCGCCGACGATAGCGGATACGATTTAGGCCACGGCGCCGGGTTTTATCTCAATGCCACACAGCCGCCCTGGGTCAGCCATTATCGCATGTACGATTACCTGCGCGATGAGCTTCCGGCGCTTATCCAGACACAGTTTAACGTCAGCGACCGTTGCGCCATCAGCGGGCACTCGATGGGCGGCCACGGCGCGTTAATCATGGCGCTGAAAAATCCGGGCAAATACACCAGCGTCTCTGCTTTTGCGCCAATCGTCAACCCCAGCCGCGTGCCGTGGGGAATCAAAGCGCTTACCGCTTATCTCGGCGAAGATGAATCAGCCTGGACTGAGTGGGATAGCTGCGAATTAATGCTGGCCAGCCAGCCGCAGGACGCCATTCCTGTGCTCATCGATCAGGGCGACAGCGATCAATTCCTCGCCGATCAACTTCAGCCCGCCGTACTGGCGGAAGCCGCGCGGCAAACCACCTGGCCGATGACGCTACGAATCCAGCCTGGCTACGATCATAGCTATTATTTTATTGCGTCCTTCATCGAGGACCATCTGCGCTTTCATGCCCGGTATTTACGGGACGAGCGTGAGACGTCACCAACATAATGAATTTTCCAGCGCCGCGCTGTAATTCACCTCCTCCGACTGCGGCGCGGAAGATTTATTATTTAAATCCGCGGCCTGCTGGCGTACCTGAAGGCGGCCGCTGCCCTCTCCACCTTCATAACTTTCGTGAAAATTACGCAGCTCGGATTCAAACAGCACCGCATCAAGATTATGCAACTTATCCAGCGCCCGCAGGAGAGAAATTAACGTATCAAGATTGAGCCCTCCTCCCTTCTCGATACGCTTGATGGTGGCAATGCCAACGTGCGCGCGATCGGCAAGCTGCTGCTGGGTCATCGAAAGAGACAGACGCGTCTCCTTTAAGCGGGCGCACAACGACAGGATAATCTCGTCGTTATTCATCGTATTGTATTTCACGCTGTTACCCTCTCTTGCGCGGCTGAATTTTCCCCAGCGAACCATGATACGTTTCACGGTATTTAGCGCTCATGTCTTTACCGGTCTCGTACATCGCAGCAATGATCTCATCGAGCGAAATACAGGGTTCGCTTACGCGACTCATCGCCATCGTCGCCGCGTTTATCGCTTTCACGGCAGAGATAGCATTTCTCTCTATGCAGGGAATTTGTACCTGTCCGCCCAGCGGATCGCAGGTCAATCCCAGATGATGTTCCATGGCAATTTCAGCGGCGCTCAGCGTTTGCTCCACGGATGCGCCCATTAGTTCAGCCAGGCCCGCCGCCGCCATTGAGCACGCCACGCCGATTTCCCCCTGACAGCCAACTTCAGATCCCAGAATAGAGGCGTTTTGTTTAAACAACATCGCGATAGCGGCGGCGGTCAGGAAGAAACGGGTCAGAGCACCGGGCTCCAGCGGCGTGACAAATTTATCATACCAGCAAAGCGCTGCCGGAATGATGCCGCACGCACCATTGGTTGGCGCGGTAACAATCTGTCCGCCGCTGGCATTTTCTTCGCTTACCGCAATCGCGAAGGCATTGACCCAGTTCAGCGCGGTTAAAAAATCGCTGGCGGAGCGATTAGCCTGTAACGTCTTATGTAACGCGCAGGCGCGCCGCGGTACCTGATAGGGGCCGGGTAATACCCCCTCAGTATGCAGGCCGCGATAAACCGCCTGCTGCATCACGTCCCATATTTGCGCCAGATAATTCTGCAACGTCTGTGGCGAGTGGCGGCACAGCTCATTTTTCATCATCAGCGCCGCCACGGACAGGCCGTTACGCCGACACAGCGCCAGCAACTGCGCGGCATGACTAAATTCAAAGGGCGACACTGTACGCAAAGGAAGCGATGGCGTCAGCGGCTCGCCATGTTTGCGAACCTGTCCGGCGCCGGTCGAAAACCAGGTCTCTTCATACACCGTGAAATAATCATCTCTGGCGCGAAACGTCATGGCATAAGGATGGCCTGGATGCGCCTGGTGATTGGCGATAATCTTGACTTTTATCGTGATTCCGCCCGCGTCGGAGAGCGGGAGTTCGATTTTGTTTTCATTTTCCGCACGCTTAATCACCGCCATATACGAACGGAGATCGACATTCTCCGGCTGGCAACCCAGCAGCCCAAGATAAAGGGCGGTATCCACATTGTGGCACTTGCGGCTTAACGATAACGCGCCATACAGCTCGATTTCAATTTCCCGAATTAGCGGCAACGTCTCTTGTTCTCTGAGCAATGAAGTAAAGTGACAGGCGGCGCGCATCGGCCCTACGGTACGTGAGCTGGATGGACCTATTACTATTTTGAATATATCAAGGCAACTCTCCATCGTTATATCAATCCTTTCAGTCTCATTCGCGTTCAGTAATAAATAACATCCTCGCACAGTTGGCATATCAAAAGTGATACCTTTTGTGTCTGAACTTTACCTGGTATCAAAAACAACGCTTTTTTAGCCCTTTTCTGGCTGTGATATCTGTGATAGCACGAGATTCCACGCCGCAAAAGAGCCATTATAATACCCGTAAATTAAGGGAGTTATCATATGAGCATTATTTATTTTATTACTACACAGGATATCGATACGTTTCAGAAAAAATTACAGGAAACGTTATTTAATGCCGTCACCATGCCGTTTCCGCTATTATTTGATAAACGTTATGCCGCGCTTATCAATACCGCTTATTTAAAGTTTACGCTGCCAGCGGAATGTCTGACGCCTGAATTTTATCGCTATTTACGCGAACTCTCATTGCAATGGCAGTTTGATTTTTTTATTAAGCCGCAGCCACTGCCTGCTAACGGTATTATCGCGTTTGATATGGACTCGACATTTATTGCGGAAGAAGGCGTGGATGAAATTGCCCGCGAGCTTGGCATGTCGACGCAAATCACCGCCATTACCCAACAGGCGATGGAGGGCAAGCTTGATTTTAACGCCAGTTTTACCCGACGTATCGGAATGTTGAAAGGCACGCCGAAAGCAGTGCTGAACGCCGTATGCGATCGCATGACCCTTTCGCCAGGCCTGTTAACTATTCTGCCAGTCATCAAGGCCAAAGAATTTAAAACCGCGATTATCTCCGGGGGACTGGATATATTCACCCAGCGTCTAAAAGAACGGTATCAACTGGATTATGCCTTTTCGAATACGGTTGAAATACGCGATAACGTTCTGACGGATAACATTACCTTGCCGATTATGAATGCCGCAAACAAAAAACAGACGCTGGTTGACCTGGCTGCCCGGTTAAATATTGCCACGGAGAATATTATTGCCTGCGGTGATGGCGCCAACGATCTGCCGATGTTAGAACATGCTGGCACCGGTATTGCCTGGAAAGCGAAGCCGGTTGTACGGGAAAAAATCCACCATCAGATTAATTATCACGGTTTCGAATTGCTTCTTTTTCTTATTGAAGATGAATTATAACGCGACTCACCTCGCCGGAAGGGAATTTTAAAATGAGTATAAAAACATTTATTTTCAGCCAGCCCGATAAGCCGATTGTAAAAGAGAAAAAAGAGATAGACCAGACCTATAAAAAATTTCGTATTGAGATTATCGCCTCAGTCTTTATCTCTTATGCCGTCTTTTATCTTACCCGTAAAAACTTCTCCGCCGCGATGCCGGCCATGCTGACGGAAACGTCGCTGACCGCAGAAGACTTCGCCATTATGTCTTCTATTTTTTACATTCTTTATGGCGCGATGAAGTTTGTCGGCGGGATGCTGGTCGATAAAATTAACCCGAAAGCCATGACCGGCCCGGTGCTGATTGGCGTAGGGATTGTAAATATTCTGTTCGGCTTTTCCGATAGCGTGGCGGCATTCTACGTGTTGTACAGTCTCAACGCGATATTACAAGGCACCAGCTTTCCGCCGATGGCGAAAATTATGGCCTCGTGGTTTTCGAAAAACGAACGGGGACGCTGGTGGGCTATCGTTGAAGCGGCGCACAATATCGGCGGCAGCCTCGCGCCGCTGCTGACCAGTTTTGCTATCGCCTTTAGCGGTAGCTGGAAAATGGGGTTTTATGTTCCCGGCGCCATTTCGCTGCTGATGGGGATAGTGGCGCTATTTACCATTAAAGATCGTCCCGGTACGTTAGGTTTGCCCAACGTGGGGCAGTGGCGTAACGACCCGACGGAACTGGCCCAGGTCAAGGCCAGCCCGGTCAACCTGAGCTTCTGGCAGATTTTTGTGAAATATATCCTGACCAATCCACTGGTATGGATCATTATTATCGGTGATATGTCGGTTTATATTGCGCGCACCATCCTTAACGACTGGCCGCAGATTTACTATTCGCAGGTTCACGGCTGGAGCCTGATAAAAGCGAACTCGATTATTTCCTGGTTTGAGGCGGGCGGACTGGCGGGTGGGTTGCTGGCAGGCTACTTGTCTGACTTTATGTTCAAAAGTAACCGCTGGATGACCGGATTAATCTTCGCGTTAGCGCTGTGCATATGCATCGTGCTGGTGCCGCTGGTTCAGGATACCTCTTACACCCTCACCGCGATTCTGTTCACCATCATGGGCTTCGCCTTATACGGACCGCATATGCTTTTTGCCGTCGGCTGTCTGGATGTGACCCATAAGGATGCGGCGGGATCGATTACCGGCTTTCGGGGATTGTTCAGCTATGTCGGCGCGGCAATGGCCGGTGTGCCGGTAATTATGGTGAAAAATAGCTGGGCGTGGTCGGGCGTTTATATCTATGCGGTGATCGCCATTCTGCTAACGACTCTGTCGCTGGCGCTGCTCTCCAGGCTGCATCGGTTATAACATTCTGGCGACAGCGGCAAAACGCGGCTGTCGCCAGTCTCTGTCAGAAACGGTAATCCACCGCCATAAAGTAACGACGTCCGTCTTCGGTATAACCGTAGTCGTCGCGTTTGAGATCTTTATCGCCCACGTTCAGAACGCCCGCACGCAGTTTAACGTTTTTCGTCGCCTGCCATGCCGCGCCGGTATCCCAGACCACATACCCGCCCGGCGTTTTCGCTGTTGCGCTGTCGGCCCGCTTACGCCCGGTATAATTCCCTGATACGTAGAATGACCAGTCTTCGAGCTGCGCCGGTTTCCAGTCCAGCGTACCGTTCGCGGTGTGGAACGGCAGATCGGAAAGCGGCTTGTTCCCGCCATTACTGACGTCGCGTCCGTCGTTATAGGTGTAATTCAACGACAGTTTCCACGCCTCGTTAAACGGAACTTTCAACTCGGTTTCCACGCCCTGAATACGCGCTTTATTCACGTTGTAATAACGGAAGACCGGAACGCGCTGTCCCCGACTGTTGGTTTCGAAACCGACAAAGTTGGAATAGCCGGGCGCGGCGTTAACGTCAGGGGTACGGCTAATGCTGATGCGATTGTCCACATCGTTACGGAACGTGGTAACGCTCGCTTCCACGCCCTCCAGTATGCCTTCTTCGCCCCGGTAATAAAGGCCGAGCTCCCAGCTTTCACTGGTTTCAGGTTTCAGATCCGGGCTACCGACAATGCGGCATCCGCCACGGCAGGAGTTGGTCGCCCAGTCCGGACTTAATTGCAATAGCGACGGCGCTTTAAAGGCCGTGGCCCACCCACCTTTCACCGTCAGGGTATCCGTTGCGTTATAAACCAGATAAGCACGCGGGCTCCAGTGATCGCCATAGGTTTCATGGTCATCCATACGAATACCGGTGGTCAGCGCCAGCGGTTCGAAGATGCGCCACTCATCTTCAAGGAACAGAGCATACTGGCTGGCGGAGGTTTTAGTACTGGAACCGCCGGTCAGGTTCACCGCATCGCTCAGTTTATCGTGACGCCATTCGCCGCCGAAGGTGAGGAACTGGTTGACAGACGCTAACGGCAGAACGTATTTCCCGTCAATCGAATTGCTTTCTGACGTGATAGGGCTACTGTTGCCGGGGTTTTTGTTTTCCACTTTTTCGCCGTAGAATTTGAGCTCGCTATTGCCGAGATCCCAACGTCCGTTATGGCTCAACGCGTAGTTTTGCCGTTCCAGACGATTTTTATCCAGCGAGTCGGAGTCCCGGTCCTGGCGATCAAAACCGTAGCCTGCGGTAACGTCATGATTTTCGTTTGGTGTCCAGGCAAACTCGACGTTTCCATCGCGGCTGGTAAATCCTTCAATGCGCGGCGTTTCACCCGTAGCGGTGGTGGCGGAGCTCTGCTGCTCGTCTTTTTCGCGTTTCGCCAGACTACCGTAGGCTTTCATTCCCAGCACGCCGTCGATCAGCGGACCGCTGGTAAAGAACTGACCGTTATAGGTATCGCCACGGTCGCGATGTTCCTGAATAGTGGAGTCAACCGTGACGCTGCCGTGCCATTTCTGACCAATTTTTTTGGTGATAATGTTGACCACGCCGCCCAGCGCATCGGAGCCATACAGCGAGGACATGGGGCCACGCACCACTTCAATACGTTCGATAGCGTCAACCGGTATCCAGTTCAGATCAAAATCATTATGGCGGAAGACCGCGTTACGGGAGTTAACGCGCTTACCGTCGATCAGGATCAGCGTATAACTGCTGTCCAGACCACGAATACTCACGCCTTTACGGTTATCCCCTTCGTTAGTGAGCTGTACGCCCGGCACCTCTTTCAGGACATCTTTCAGGTTTTGCACGGGCCTGCGCTGTAAATCTTGCTGGGTAATGACGCTGATACTTGCTGGCGCATCTTTCAGATTTTGTTCGATGGCGGACGCGGTAACGACCATGGTTTCACCATCATCCGTTGCCGCGGCAACCGGCCAGGCCAACGTAACTGCGGACATACAAAGCCCTACCCGAACGAAAGGGTTAAACCTAAACATTCCATTTCTCCATGAGGTAAATACGACAAAAAAAATCGGTTATCGCTCACAACGCATTACGTTTCGCCTGCGATAACGGTTATCACGGCGAACTCTTTTTATGCAGGCGAGTCGGGCTCATTAGTGACGGTCGCGCCCGAATCTTCATCCTTTCTGATTTCGAGCGTAACGATAAAGCAAACGATAATAATTATCAATTTAATTGTTAATAATTATGTCATTTGAACCAATCATAAAGAAAAAACAAAAAACCCTCTCGAATGAGAGGGTTAGAAGGGTCAGGTTCAGGCAGTCCGTGCCGGATAGCGGCATAAAGCCTATCCGGCCTATGACGAGAATACCGCGTTACTTTTTAACGCGTTCCGGGAAGTGCATTTCACTATAGCGCACGAAATGCGTACCTTTTATCAGCTTGTAGCCGAACCAGATAAGCAGGAACAGCGGAATACCGATATAGGTCGCCGCGACGCCGCCCCAGTCGATGGTATCTTTCAGGAACGCTTCATAGTTCTGCCCCAACGTAATAATCAGGCACAGTACAAAGGCGAAAATCGGCCCCAGCGGGAAGAACCCGGAACGGTACGGCAAATCATTCACATCATACCCTTGTAACACGTAACCGCGACGGAAGCGATAATGGCTAATGGCAATCCCCAGCCAGGCGATGAAGCCCGTCATACCAGAGGTGTTCAACAGCCACAGATAGACCGTCTGGTTGCCAAACATTGAGGTCAAAAAGCAAAGACCGGCAATCACGGTGGTGGCATAAAGCGCATTGCGCGGTACGCCGCCGCGGGACAATTTCGCAAAAATACGCGGGGCCTTACCGTCACAGGCCAGGGTGTAGAGCATACGGGTCGAGGCATACATCCCGGAGTTACCCGCAGACAGTACCGCCGTCAGGATAACCGCATTCATTATCGCCGCCGCAGACAACAAGCCCGCATGCTGGAACACTAAGGTAAACGGACTGACGCTAATGTCTTTGACGTCGTTACGCAGCAGGTTTGGATCGGTATAAGGAATGATCAGGCTGATAATCAAAATCGCGAAAACATAAAACAGCAGAATACGCCAGAATACCTGACGCACCGCGCGCGGAATATTCTTCTCCGGGTTTTCAGATTCCCCGGCGGCAATACCAATCAGCTCGGTTCCCTGGAAAGAGAAGCCCACGATCATCGCGACGCCAATCATTGCCGCAAAACCGCCAGCAAAAGGCGCATCGCCCGTCGTCCAGTTGCTCCAGCCGACCGGCTCAACACCTTTAAAGATACCGATAATCATCGCTACGCCAACGATGATGAAGATAATAACGGTCGCGACTTTAATTAACGAGAACCAGTACTCCGCTTCGCCAAAACCGCGCACGGAAATGTAGTTCAGCAAGAAAATGACGCAGAGGAATAGCGCGCTCCAGATCCAGCCCGGCGTGTCCGGGAACCACCAGCCCATCACCAATTGCGCGGCAACCAGGTCAACAGCGATAGTCACCGCCCAGTTGTACCAGTAGTTCCAGCCCAGCGCGAAACCAAAGCCTTCTTCCACATAGTTCTGACCATATGTCGCAAACGAGCCAGATACTGGCATATAGGCCGCCAGCTCGCCAAGACTGGTCATCAGGAAGTAGACCATCAAACCAATCAGAATATAAGAAAACAGCGCGCCGCCTGGCCCCGCCTGAGAAATTGTCGCACCAGATGCAACGAAAAGACCTGTCCCGATGGAGCCGCCAATGGCAATCATCGTCAGGTGACGCGCCTTTAATTCGCGACGTAGCGCGGGCGCTTCTGTGGTTTTAGTTTTGGAACCCATGTGAAAATGCTATCCATCCAAAAAATGAGGCGCGATTGTAACAGACGAAATACTATCCTTCCGACACAAATGCGCGGTTATAAGAGACCTTCATGACCGGCCACGGATTATAAGTAAAGCAGAGAATAACGTATACGTAAGCGGATACTAAAAATGGCGATGCCGCCGGGGCAGCCCTCCTCTTCACCTTTATTCACAGTAACTCAAAAAACGCTGCAACGCGTTAGAAAGATGTTTCTGCCGATGATGAACACGCCACAACGTGCGCACCAGGCGCGGTAACGGCACCGCGACTTCGCCCAGGCTTCCCGCCTGGAGTTGTTCAGCAATCACCCGGCGCGATAAACAGCTTATCCCCAGTCCATGACGCACCGCATGTTTGATCGCTTCTGAATTCCCCAACTCCATCGCCATATGAAAGCGCGGCAAATGCGACAACAGCAAATAATCGACAATTTCCCGCGTACCGGAACCGCGCTCGCGTAAAATCCATGGGGATGCCGCAAGCTGTTCCAGCGTCACCGGCCCCTGCGTCAGCGGCGAGGACGGCGCGGCAAAGACCACCAGCTCATCTTCCAGCCACGGCTCAGAAATAATCTCTGTACTGTGACATGGTCCTTCAATCAGGCCGATATCAACCCGAAAATCCAGCACCGCGTTAATCACGTCCTGGCTGTTTCCCACGCTGAGTTCCAGCGGCAAGGCCGGATAATGCTGGCGATAGCGGGCAATCATGGCGGGTAAAATGTAATTGCCGATGGTGCTACTGGCATAAACCCGTATCGCGCCGTTATCTTCACGAAATAGCTGCTCAATTTCTACCGCTTGCTCCAGCAATGCCAGCGCGCGCGGATATAACAAGCGCCCATGTTCGTTGACCACCAGCCGTTTCCCCACCCGATCAAACAACTGTACGCCGAGCTGACCTTCCAGATCGGTGAGCGCGGCGCTAACGGCGGACTGCGATAATGACAGCATGACCGACGCCTGGGTTGTTGAACCGCTTTTCAGTACTTCAGCAAACACTTCAAGTTGTCGTAGCGTAATATGCATAGTCGTATCCCACCGATAGCGTTTCACTTACCACTTATAAAGATTAATTATAAATATATAATCAATTTTATTTTTAAACCAGATCACCGTAACCTTATTGTCCATATACAGGAGAAGGTTATGACAGAACTCACCTTGCAGAATCATCGTCGTACAATGTGGCATTTTATACCGGGGCTCGCTCTGAGCGCCGTCATTACAGGAGTCGCCCTGTGGGGCGGCGCTATCCCTGCCGTTGCAGGCGCGGGGTTCAGCGCCCTGACCCTGGCTATCCTGCTGGGTATGGTTATCGGGAATACCGTCTATCCACAAATATGGAAACAATGCGACGGCGGCGTGCTGTTTGCAAAACAACATCTGCTGCGTTTAGGGATTATCCTTTACGGCTTCCGCCTTACCTTTTCACAAATCGCCGACGTGGGCATTAGCGGCATTGTGATTGACGTATTAACGCTTTCCAGCACGTTCATGCTGGCCTGCTTCTTAGGCCAAAAAGTCTTTGGTCTGGACAGGCACACCAGCTGGCTGATTGGCGCCGGTAGCAGTATCTGCGGCGCGGCGGCGGTACTGGCGACAGAACCGGTGGTAAAAGCGGAAGCCAGTAAGGTTACTGTAGCCGTCGCGACTGTCGTTATTTTCGGCACCATCGCTATTTTCCTTTACCCGGCAATGTATCCGCTGCTGGCGCACTGGTTCAGCCCGGAAACTTACGGCATCTATATCGGCTCAACCATGCATGAAGTCGCGCAAGTGGTCGCAGCGGGTCATGCCGTTAGCCCGGATGCGGAAAATGCGGCAGTTATCGCTAAGATGCTGCGTGTCATGATGCTGGCGCCGTTCCTGATCATTCTGGCGGCACGCGTTAAACAGCTTTCACCGGCGACCGGCGCGGAAAAAAGCAAAATTACCATTCCGTGGTTTGCTATTTTCTTCATCGTAGTGGCGATCTTCAACTCTTTCCACCTGCTGCCGAAAGCCGTGGTGGATATGCTGGTGACGCTGGACACGGTGCTGCTGGCGATGGCGATGGCGGCGTTGGGTCTGACCACTCACGTTAGCGCATTGAAAAAAGCGGGGGCGAAACCGCTGCTGATGGCGCTGGCATTATTCGCCTGGCTGATTATTGGCGGTGGCGCCATTAACGTCCTAATCCATAGCCTTATCGCATAAATTATTACGTTTCACGCCTGTTAACCCGTTATCATAGCGTTCGTAATGAACCGTTAGCGGGTTTAACAGGAGTCTTTTATGAAATACATCGGAGCGCACGTCAGCGCTGCAGGCGGTCTGGCTAACGCCCCTGCCCGCGCGGCTGAAATTGGCGCAACGGCCTTTGCGCTTTTCACAAAAAACCAGCGTCAGTGGCGTGCCGCCCCCCTTACTCCCCAGGTCATTGATGACTTTAAAATCGCCTGTGAAAAGTATCATTTTTCGGCGGCGCAAATCCTTCCCCACGATAGTTACCTGATTAATCTGGGCCATCCGGTCAGTGAAGCGCTGGAAAAATCACGCGATGCCTTTCTCGATGAAATGCAGCGCTGTGAACAACTCGGCTTAACCTTGCTTAATTTTCATCCCGGTAGCCATCTGATGCAGATTGCACAGGAGGATTGCCTGGCGCGGATCGCGGAATCCATCAATATTGCCCTCGCGCAGACCGAGGGCGTTACGGCGGTTATCGAAAATACAGCCGGTCAGGGCAGTAATCTGGGGTTTGAGTTTGAACAGTTAGCCGCCATCATCGACGGCGTGGAAGATAAGTCGCGCGTTGGCGTCTGTATCGATACCTGCCATGCCTTTGCCGCCGGATACGATCTGCGTACGCCAGAGGCGTGCGAAAAAACATTCGCCGAATTCGGGAAAATTGTCGGATTTCAGTATTTGCGCGGAATGCACCTGAACGACGCCAAAAGCGCCTTCGGTAGCCGCGTTGACCGCCATCACAGTCTGGGTGAAGGCAATATCGGCCACGATGCGTTTCGTTGGATTATGCAGGATGGGCGTTTTGACGGTATTCCGCTGATACTGGAGACCATCAATCCTGATATCTGGGCGGAAGAGATTGCGTGGTTAAAAGCCCAGCAAATTGCCGAAGCGATGGCCTGACGCTCAATGTTCTTCAGGCAATAAAAAAGGCAGAGCGCGCTCTGCCTTTTTTAGCGTGTTTCTCTTATGCCGCTTTTGCCGTGACTTCCGTCTCCGGACGTTTCAGGACGGCATAAGCCAGCCCTGCCACCAGCGTACCGGCCACAATTGCCAGCAGGTATCCCAATACTGGCGTAATTGCGCCTGGGATAAGCAGAACAAACAGACCGCCATGCGGCGCCATCAATTTTGCGCCTACCGCCATAGAAATGGCCCCGGTCAACGCGCCGCCAACGATACAGCACGGCAGTACACGCATCGGGTCGCGTGCCGCAAACGGAATAGCGCCTTCAGTGATAAAGCACAGCCCCAGCACCAACGCCGCTTTACCGCCTTCCTGCTGCGCTTTGTCGAACTTACGGCGCGCCACCATCGTCGCCAGACCCAGCGCTAACGGCGGTACCATACCTGCGGCCATGATCGCCGCCATCGGCGCGTAAGTTTGCGTACTCAGCAGACCAACGCCAAACGCATACGCCGCTTTGTTCACTGGGCCGCCCATGTCGGTACACATCATCCCGCCGAGAATCGCGCCCAACAGCACTGCGTTTGCGGTTCCCATGGTTTGCAGCCAGTGGGTGAGCCCTTCCAGAATCCCGGCAACCGGTTTACCGATCAGGTAAATCATTGCCAGCCCCACCACCAGACTGGAAATTAACGGGATGATCAGGATTGGCTTCAGCGCTTCCATACTTTGCGGAAGTTTCAGTTTGGTACTGATAAGCTTCGCCATATACCCGGCAAGGAAGCCGGCAATGATCCCGCCGATAAAACCAGAACCGGTGCTAACCGCCAGCATACCGCCAATCAGACCTGGCGTAAGGCCTGGGCGATCCGCGATGGAGAAAGCGATATAACCCGCCAGTACCGGCACCATCAGCGCAAACGCCGAACCGCCGCCAATCTGCATCAGCGCCGCCGCCAGCGTGTCCGGCACCTTAAAGGCTTCAATACCAAAGGCGAAGGAAAGCGCAATACACAGTCCCCCGGCAACCACCATAGGCAGCATGTAAGAAACGCCCGTCAACAGATGCCGGTATGCGCCAGCGCTCTCTTTCTTCCCTTTGGTCGCCGCTTGCGATGCCTTACCCGCCGGTTGATACGGCGTCGCTTCCGCTACGGCTTTATCCAGCTCCTGCGCCGTCTTTTTCAGCGCCAGGCCGGTCGACGTGCGGTACATCGGGAGACCGGCAAACTTCGCCAGATCCACTTCGATATCCGCCGCCACAATGACTAAATCCGCTTCCGCCACCTCTTCTGGGGTGATGGCATTGCCAGCCCCCACGGAGCCGCGCGTTTCGACTTTTACCCACCAACCGCGTTTTTTCGCTTCTGTTTCAATGGCTTCAGCCGCCATAAAAGTATGGGCGACGCCGGTCGGGCAGGCCGTTACCGCGACCACGCGTTTCGGACCGCCGCTCGCCGCAGGAACAGCCGCAGCAGGAGCGCTGTAAGCGGTCGCATGGCTTTTGGCTTCACTCAGAAACAGTTCCGGATGCGCGACGGCGCGACCAATATCCCCCAGCCAAACCTTTTTGCCGTTCAGAGCATTGTCGTTCGGCAGAGATTCGCCCAGCACGATCGCCAGCTCAGCATCATTCGGATTGTCGATAATTTCCAGATTTGCTTTATGCGCCGCCGCTCCAAGCAGGGTTTTCGCCATGTAAGCGCGAGCCTGGCCGAGATTAGCGTCAATTATCAGCAGCGTTTTCATTATGCCTCTCCTGCTGTCAGTTAAACGGTTGTAAGTCGACACGCGCCATCATTGCGGCCAACTGAGGACGATCGGTAATACCCACATTGCTCTGGCTGACCGCCAGCGCGGCAACCGCCGTCGCCAGACGCAGCGTATGTTCGCTGGACTCGCGCATCAGCAGGCCGTAAATCAATCCGCCAACCATGGAATCGCCTGCGCCGACGGTACTTACCACGTCAACCGCCGGTGGTTTAGCGATCCATTCTCCTGAGGCGTTAACCCACAGCGCGCCTTCCGCCCCCAGCGAAATCACCACATGGGCGATACCCTGTTCGCGTAACGCGTGCGCCGCATCAATCACATCTTTCATTTCCGGGAGCTTACGACCCGCCCAAATTTCCAGTTCGCGGCGATTCGGTTTCACCAGCCACGGCGCAGCTTTAAGACCGGCGACTAACGCTTCACGGCTACTATCAAAGATAATGCATGGACACTGGCTGCGCAGACGCGTCATCCAGTCGGTGAACGCTTCCGGACTCACGCCAGCCGGTAAGCTACCGCTGACGCAGACCATATCGAACTGACCCAGCCAGCTCAGGGAGTCGTTAACAAAGCGTTCCCAGTCTGCGGGAGTCACGTCAAAGCCGGAAAAGTTGAAGTCGGTCACTTCGCCATCTTTTTCCGTCAGCTTCACGTTGATGCGGGTCCGGCCCTGAACCACCTGAAAGCGGTTAGCGATACCCAGTTCGCTGAACAATTGCTGAAAACCGTCCTGGTTATCTTTACCGAGAAAACCGCCGACGGTGACGTCGATGCCTAAGTCTTTCAGCACTTTGGCAACGTTAATGCCTTTGCCCGCCGCGTGCAGACCCGTGGTTTTCACCAGGTTCACTTCGCCGCGTTCGATTTCAGGGCAAAACCCAACCAGATCATAAGCCGGATTAAGGGTAATGGTGGCGACACGCCTGCTCATTATGCGCCCTCCCCGAGACCGGCGGCGATCGCATCGCCAATCGCTTTCAGCGCCTGTTCAGCATCTTCACCCTGCGCGGTAAAGCGCAGACGATGGCCTTTCTTCACGCCTAATGCCACCACTTTCATCAGACTACGTCCGTTTGCCGGTTTGCCGGTTCCATCAAGGTTTGTCACGGTAATTTCACTGTTAAATTGTTTAATCGTATTCACCAGCATGGTGCCCGGACGGGCATGGAGACCATGCTCATTACGCACTACAAATTCCGCGCTCAGTACATCATCCGTCAGCGCATCATCACTGGTCAGCAATGCCAGCAGCGTCGCGGCGTCAGCGCTCAGCAGACGATCGGCTTTATTGTTCAGCAACAGGTCGCCGAGGCGTTTTAGCACGGCAATCGGCTGCTCGTCGGTCATCGCAACAGTGACTAATAAGGCTGCTTTTTCACCCTCTACGTCAAACGCCTGGGTCGCACGGCTTACCGCAACAGCGCTGCGCAAATTGCCTTCCGCGCTGTCGTTCAGCCAGATGCCTTGTCCCAGATTCATCGGACTATCGTTAATCGTTTTTGCGACGAACGCCGCATCAACCGCTCCCGCCTCTTTCAGACGCGCCGCATTTAGCGCCTGCAATGTGACCAGCGAGCTGGCGATGACATCCAGCGTCATCGTCTCATTATCAAGTTTTAATTGTTCACTTTGCTTCTCACCCATCAGCAATGCGCGCAGCTCTTCCGCCGTTGTCGCGGATTTCAGCTGTTCAGCCACGGAGTCATCGCTCAGCACATGCGTCAGCTGACGCAGCAGGCCAAGGTGTTCGTCCGAACTGGCGGCAATACCAATCGCCACGTAGGCGACCTGGCCTTCTCCCCAGGTAACGCCCTGCGGGAATTGAAAGACCTGGACGCCGGTTTTCAGCACCTGATCGCGCGTGTCTGTTGTGCCATGGGGAATCGCAATACCATTGCCAAGAAAGGTCGAGGTTTGCTGTTCGCGCGCCAGCATACCGTCAACATAGCCGCCCGCCACATTCCCCGCCTGCGCTAACGCGGCGGCGATTTGCCGAATGGCCTCTTCTTTATTTCCGGCCTGCTCGCCCGGATGAATGTCCTGAACCGATAACTGGAACATGTGTCTCCTCTCCTGCTGAATTGAAACGATTCAGCCACTATGAGAAAAAAAGCGCCAATCTGAGTTATCAAAAAAACCAGATCGCGCTGAAACGTTTCAAGAAGTCTGGATCTTTCTGCTTCAGCACGCAAGAAAAGTTACCGGTTTTGTAGCAATTTTTTGAGGTGAAGCACATTTTTTCTCCAACAGACCCTCAATAGCTGACGCATAAAAGGCTTCAGCTTTTTTCTTTCAGCTTGCGTCAGCACGCCCTGGTAACAAACTGGAATGCTATTTTGATTTTTCGTGTCGATTTTGATTCAGACGCCTGTTTATTTTCTGACGGGCAGCGTAAACTCCGCCTCTCTTCACACCACTGATATAGAAACATGCACAACAGTCCCGCCGCCGCTGCGCCTAAATCGTTTGACCTGACGTCTACCGCCTTTTTGATCGTGGCTTTTCTCACCGGTATTGCCGGTGCGTTACAGACGCCGACGCTCAGTATTTTTCTGACGGATGAGGTTCACGCCCGTCCCGGCATGGTGGGTTTCTTTTTTACCGGCAGCGCGGTTATCGGCATTATCGTGAGCCAGTTTCTGGCGGGTCGCTCAGATAAAAAAGGCGATCGCAAAAAACTGATCGTTTTCTGTTGCGTGCTGGGCATGTTGGCCTGCGTGTTGTTTGCCTGGAACCGCAACTACTTTATTTTGCTGTTCATCGGCGTCTTTCTCAGTAGCTTCGGCTCTACCGCCAACCCGCAGATGTTTGCGCTGGCCCGAGAACATGCCGATCGTACAGGTCGTGAAGCGGTGATGTTCAGCTCAATCCTCCGCGCCCAGGTCTCGTTGGCCTGGGTCATTGGGCCGCCGCTGGCCTATGCGCTGGCGATGGGTTTTAGCTTTACGGTGATGTATTTGAGCGCGGCGGTAGCTTTTATCGTCTGCGGCGTCATGGTGTGGTTCTTTTTACCGTCAATGCGCAAAGATGCGCCGCTGGCGACCGGCACGCTGGAAGCACCGCGTCGTAATCGCCGCGATACGCTGTTGCTGTTTGTCATCTGTACGTTAATGTGGGGAACTAACAGCCTGTATATCATTAATATGCCGCTGTTTATCATCAATGAGCTGCATCTTCCGGAAAAACTTGCAGGCGTGATGATGGGCACCGCCGCCGGGCTGGAGATTCCCACAATGCTGATTGCAGGTTACTTCGCCAAACGGTTGGGAAAACGCCTGTTAATGTGCATCGCCGTTGTCGCCGGACTGTGCTTTTATGCGGGTATGTTGCTGGCGCACGCGCCGGCGACGTTGCTCGGCTTGCAGTTGCTGAACGCGATTTACATCGGCATTCTTGGCGGGATTGGCATGCTCTATTTTCAGGATCTCATGCCAGGCCAGGCGGGTTCAGCCACCACGCTGTATACCAATACCATTCGCGTCGGCTGGATCATTGCCGGTTCGCTGGCGGGAATCGCCGCAGAAATCTGGAATTATCATGCGGTCTTCTGGTTTGCGTTAGTCATGATTGTCGCCACCATGTTCTGCCTGGCGCGTATTAAAGATGTTTAACTTGCAAGCCTGATACTTTTACTCTTCGACACATTTCAGCGCAGAGTTTATCTCTGCGCAATGTTCATGCGCGGTCATTCATTGTCTTTTTCTCAATACGATATTCTGTTAGCGCCCTCCTACATAAAAGACCGGTTATTGAGAAAATTACGCCCATCAGTCCGCAAAGGACCAACACCAGCCGCATCTTATATTTTGGTGTAACAGCAACATCTATCACTTCAATGTTAGCATTATTTTTAACCGCCTCCGACAACAATGATAGCTTTGCATATGTTTCCGTTTGTAACATATTTTTATGCACGCTATAACGTTTAATGTCACCGTCATCGATATACCATGCTGCCATTTTATCGACACTATTTTTCAGGGTGGAAATAATATTATTGACGCTTTCTTCCCTCCCCTGCGCCTTAAAAAGGACAAGCTGATTTTTCGCGTCAAAAATTATTTTCTTTTTATAGTTCGCAGGCAAGAAACGGCTAAACTGGTTAAGGATAACCGTTGTTTTACATTGAATATCATTAGTATAGCCACATAACGCATAGGTAGCAGGCGTATCCAGATTAGGTTTGATTGTAATACTCACAACCTTTGTATCATGCTGCACGCTCACAAAAAAATAGCCAATGGCGACAAAAATAAAGGTAGCGATCATGATACTTAGCCATTTTCTTATAAGGAATAAGGAAACGTCGACTAAATCAATTTCACTATTTTCTCCCCGCATTTCACATCCCTTTTAAAACGCTAATAGTCAACCCGAATACTGAAATAACAAAAAGCAACACCAGCGTAAAAATAAACGCCCTGGCTGCGAACGTATATTTCTTCATAAGATAAAACCCACACATAAGAATTCGAGTATTTTAAAGGAAAATAACAATACATTCACACTGGTTATATCGATCGGTAAATACATCAATGATAGATATAAACTATCAAATTCATGATATTGATCGTTATAAATAATTAAAATCGATCAAAGTTCCTCTTTTTAATAGATAAAAACTATCATATAAATAAAATTGATCGTTTTTGTTTTATGTGACGGTTCATTCGGTACACGTTCAGGCACCAACGGGGTTGAGCGGCGACATCTACCGCTTCAGAAGCCACGAAATAAGGGAATCATGTATTACGCTATTTAATGGTAAAAGGAGGTAATTTGAGGCGCAGCTTTTGCAGACTATTTCGGGATATAACGTAAGCCCCTGCACATTTATCAAAAACGGCTTAGCTCATGGTAAGGTTTTCTGTTCGAGTTCCAGCAAATAAATAATGGCCTCTTCCCGGGTCGTTAAACACATGTCCCCTGTCGGTTGCAAACCAGAGCACACTTTTGGGCGTAAAGGCGAGCCAAAGATAAGGCACAAGTTATCTTCCGAAAGCTGCACGCATCTGGTATTCATCGGCTTGCCATTCGGCATTCCGGGTATCGGCGACGAAATTGAAGGCGCAATACAGCAAGCGCCACAGCCGCTACGACAGTCCATGCTCAGCCCCTCTATTTATAACCAAATGAAAGATAACAGAATTTGTCCAAAGAAAAATCCAGATTTAAAATATGGACGTCATCATGATCAGGCCTGCCCTCAGACATTCCGAAGACAAGGCTGGAAACAGAAGGGACAACACAGCACACTTCCCTCCTCCGGGCGACATGCCATCGCCTATTCTCGTTGAACGCGGAGCGGAAAGCGGGCGAACAGTATCACCTTTTTTGCACCAGCAAAAGTGACAATTCCACTTGCCTGGACGGCCCGGCGCGAGTAGTTTTACGCGATATTTTAGATAATCTCTACAACAGGATCTCCTCGATGCCAAGAGCGAACGAAATCAAAAAGGGTATGGTACTGAACTACAACGGCAAATTGCTGATTGTGAAAGATATCGACATTCAGTCGCCTACCGCCCGTGGCGCCGCCACACTGTATAAAATGCGTTTTTCCGATGTCCGCACCGGTCTGAAAGTGGAAGAACGTTTCAAAGGCGACGATATCGTTGATACCGTCACCCTGAGCCGTCGTGGCGTTGACTTTTCTTATGTCGATGGCAACGAATATGTGTTCATGGATAAAGAAGACTATACGCCGTATACCTTCACCAAAGATCAGATTGAAGAAGAGTTGCTGTTTATGCCTGAAGGCGGAATGCCGGATATGCAGGTTCTGACCTGGGACGGCCAACTGCTGGCGCTAGAGCTTCCGCAGACCGTGGATCTGGAAATCGTCGAAACCGCGCCGGGTATTAAAGGAGCGTCCGCCAGCGCACGTAACAAACCCGCGACATTAAGCACCGGTCTGGTGATTCAGGTTCCCGAATACCTGAGCGCAGGTGAGAAAATCCGCATTCATATCGAAGAGCGCCGTTATATGGGGCGCGCGGATTAAGTTTCACATTTTTCGGCTGCGCCCCAGGGCGCAGTCTGCCCCTTTTATTTATTGACTGTTCTGCACCAGGCAAGAGAAACGTTAAAAATTTAACATTTTCTGCTCTTAAGATGGCAGAAGCACGACTTCGTCAACTCAGCACTTCTCTTTTTCACGTTTATTCGCCAGGATTATTAAAAGTTGTTATGTTGTATCAATATTCTGGAGCTGACGTGACCAAAACCAATCTTATTACTGGATTTCTCGGTAGCGGAAAAACCACCTCTATCCTTCATTTATTAGCTCATAAAGATCCGGCTGAAAAGTGGGCCGTCCTGGTTAATGAATTTGGTGAAGTGGGTATTGACGGCGCGCTGCTTGCCGACAGCGGCGCACTGCTAAAAGAGATCCCCGGCGGCTGCATGTGCTGTGTCAATGGATTGCCTATGCAGGTGGGGCTCAACACGCTGCTGCGCCAGGGCAAACCTGACCGGTTGCTGATTGAACCAACCGGACTGGGGCACCCAAAACAGATTCTGGATTTATTAACTGCGCCGGTTTATGAGCCGTGGATTGATTTACGCGCTACGCTCTGCATCCTTGACCCTCGCCTGCTACTGGACCAACAGAGCGTCGCCAATGAAAATTTCCGCGATCAGCTCGCCTCAGCCGATATTATCATCGCCAATAAGACCGATCGCGCCACGGCGCAGAGCGATGCCGCCCTGCAACAGTGGTGGCGACAGTACGGCGGCGATCGTCAACTGATTCATGCCGAACATGGACAGATAGACGGTAAGCTTCTGGATTTACCGCGACAAAATCTGGCGGAACTGCCGGCCAGCGCCGCGCATTCTCACACTCATGCCAGTAAAAAAGGACTCGCCGCGCTAAATCTGCCCGCACAGCAGCGCTGGCGACGCAGCCTCAATAGCGGACAGGGTCATCAGGCCTGCGGCTGGATTTTCGATGCCGATACCGTGTTTGACACCATTGGCCTACTCGAATGGGCGCGTCTGGCGCCGGTGGGCCGGGTGAAAGGCGTTATGCGCATACAAGAGGGGCTGGTACGCATCAATCGCCAGGGCGATGACCTGCACATCGAAACACAGAGTGTCGCGCCGCCGGATAGCCGGGTTGAACTTATCTCAAACACAGAAACCGACTGGAATACGTTACAGACGGCCTTGTTGAAGCTTCGTTTAGCGACGCACGCGTAAGGTTGCCACCGTTTAAAAACTATGGCGAAATGACGATGAAAACCCGCTATTCCTTGATAATTCTGCTTAATGCCGCCGGTCTGGCGCTGTTTTTGTCATGGTATCTTCCCGTCAATCACGGTTTCTGGTTCACCATTGATTCCGGCATATTCCACTTCTTTAACCAGAAACTGGTGGAAAGCCACGCGTTCCTCTGGTGGGTCGCTATTACCAATAATCGGGCGTTTGACGGCTGTTCGCTGCTGGCGATGGGCGGACTGATGCTCAGTTTCTGGCTAAAAGAAAACGCATCGGGCCGGCGGCGCATTGTGATAATCGGATTGGTCATGCTGCTAACAGCGGTGGTGCTTAACCAACTCGGTCAGGCGCTGATCCCCGTCAAGCGCGCCAGCCCAACGCTCTCTTTTGAGCATATTTATCGCGTCAGCGAGTTGCTGCACATCCCGACAAAAGACGCGTCAAAAGACAGTTTCCCAGGCGATCACGGTATGATGCTGCTGATATTTTCCGCCTTTATGCTGCGTTATTTCGGCAAAACTGCGGGGATTATCGCCCTTATTATATTTGTGGTTTTCGCGTTTCCGCGCGTTATGATTGGCGCTCACTGGTTCACCGATATTGTGGTCGGGTCACTCACGGTTATTTTGATTGGCCTCCCCTGGTGGCTGATGACCCCGCTCAGCGACCGGGCGATAGCGCTTTTTGAGAATTATCTCCCGGGCGGAAATAAACAAATTTTAAACAAATAACCTATGTAATTAACATTACCTTCAGCGATAG
The DNA here is from genome assembly GCF_013350575.1 of Salmonella sp. SG203. Taxonomy (NCBI): domain Bacteria; kingdom Pseudomonadati; phylum Pseudomonadota; class Gammaproteobacteria; order Enterobacterales; family Enterobacteriaceae; genus Salmonella; species Salmonella sp. SG203. The sequence continues at coordinate 24,739 of NZ_SNMT01000016.1, read as the reverse complement.
TTTTACATCGTTGAAGGTAATTTATGATGATATTCCCCCAGCCCATCATTTTTCGGTCATATTATTCCTCTGCAAAATGAACAGTTTGCCCGATTTTTAAACGATTTGCGCTTAATTTGACCCGTGCTGATAGTTCACTTTTCGTATCATAAATTCTTATAAAAAATCACGCGAAATCGCTCGCAATGACAGCAACAATCGGGTAATCTCAAACTCGTTTTGCCTCGCCAGATAATTATTCTCATTGCGAATAAATTTGTGCGTTCCGCCACAGATTTGTGCACAAAGAATTGTCTCAAGCTGTGCAGGTAATTAGTCTCATCACGTTTGGCATTTTTATAACGATATTTATCGTTAAGGACTTCAAGGGAAAACAAACAACATGGTCAAATCTCAACCGATTTTGAGATATATTTTGCGCGGGATTCCTGCGATTGCAGTTGCGGTTCTGCTTTCTGCTTGTAGCACAACCACCAATACCGCAAAGAATATGCATTCTGAGACGCATGCTGTGGGCAATAGCGATAGCTCTTCACTGCAAGCCTCTCAGGATGAATTTGAAAATATGGTGCGTAACCTCGACGTTAAGTCGCGGATTATGGATCAGTATGCTGACTGGAAAGGCGTGCGTTACCGCCTGGGCGGCAGCACTAAGAAAGGCGTCGACTGTTCCAGCTTTGTACAGCGCACCTTCCGTGAACAGTTTGGTTTAGAGCTTCCGCGTTCAACCTATGAACAGCAGGAAATGGGCAAAGCAGTTTCACGCAATAACCTGCGTACGGGCGATCTGGTTCTGTTCCGCGCCGGCTCCACTGGTCGCCATGTCGGTATTTATATCGGCAATAACCAGTTTGTCCATGCGTCTACCAGTAGCGGCGTCATTATCTCCAGTATGAACGAACCGTACTGGAAAAAACGCTACAATGAAGCGCGTCGAGTTCTGAGCCGCAGTTAATCTTCATCAGGCAGCACCTCCCTTGGCTTACCTGATGAGACGACATAAAAAGCACTGCTTCAGCAGTGCTTTTGCTTATTATCCCTTCTGAACCCGTTTTACCGAATAGCGACGTGTCGCCTCTTATCCAGCCTACAACACACGAACATAGGCCTGATAAACATAGCGCCATCAGGCATTCAGGTCGTTTCCCCCAACGCCTACTGCGACAATACGCTTTCCTGCGCATCACAGAAAAGCATGACTATCCGGGGTAATCCAGGCTATAGTCTTATAAATCAACCAGTTTAACCGGCATCCGCCTTTTCAGGTCACACCAGGAATTATGCTTACACGCGACTCCTCTTCCGGTCGGAAAATCCTGCTTACCTGTATCATTACGGGGATGGCGGCAGCATTACTTATAGGTAGCCTGCAATTTTTCCTGTCGTGGCATAAACGGGATGTTAAATACAATACGCTCCTTTCTGATGTACAACATTACCTGGCCAGCTATTTCGCCGACCTGAAAGCCACCACCGATATTCTTCAGCCGTTGACGATCAACACCTGTCAGCAGGTTGGCGCAGAACTCACCTCAAGAGCCGCTTTTAGCCTTAATGTCCGCGCCTTCTTATTGATTAAAGATAAAAAAGTGTTCTGCTCTTCCGCCACTGGCGCCATGAATATGCCGCTTCAGCAATTGGTGCCGGATATAGATATCCGCAAAGACGTTGCTATGGCGATTCTGCCCGGCACGCCAATGATGCCCAACAAACCGACAATGGTGATTTGGTATCGAAACCCATTATTAAATGACAGCGGCGTATTCACATCGCTGAATATTAACCTGACGCCCTACTTACTCTATACCACGCGCCAGGACGATTTTAACGGCATCGCGCTGATTGTCGGCAATACCGCGCTGTCGACCTTTTCTTCGCGTCTGCTGACCGTCGCGGAGCTGCCGGGCACGCCATCACGACAGGCAACTATCAACGGCCTGCCGCTTAAAATACAGCTTTATGCCGATAGCTGGACCTACAATGACTTGTGGTATGCGTTGATGCTGGGCTGCATTAGCGGCATCGTAGCAGGGTTTATCTGTTACTTTATCTATGCCCTCCGGACGCGACCGGGCAAAGAGATTTTAACGGCGATCAAACACGAGCAGTTTTATGTGGTTTATCAGCCCGTCGTCGATACTCGTACGCTGAGCGTCACCGGGCTTGAAGTCTTACTGCGCTGGCGTCACCCTACGGCAGGAGAGATTCCGCCGGATGCCTTTATCCACTATGCCGAAGCGCAGCAACTTATCGTACCGTTAACGCAGCATCTGTTCGAGCTGATCGCCCGCGACGCACCCACGCTACAGAAGGTGATGCCCGTCGGTGCCAAATTTGGCATTAACATCGCGCCGGAACATCTGCACAGCGACAGTTTTAAAGAGGATATGCACCGGCTCAGGGACGCCCTGCCCGCGCACCATTTTCATATCGTGCTGGAAATCACTGAACGCGATATGCTCCAGCAGTATGAAGCGGCCAAACTGTTCGAATGGCTGCATTCCGCCGGGTTTGAAATCGCTATAGATGATTTCGGTACAGGCCATAGCGCCCTGATTTATCTGGAGCGATTTACTTTAGATTATCTGAAAATCGATCGCGGCTTTATCCAGGCGATCGGCACGGAAACCGTCACGTCGCCGGTTCTGGATACCGTGCTGACGCTCTCCAGACGCCTGAATATGCTGACGGTGGCCGAGGGCGTTGAAACGCCGGAGCAGGCCCGTTGGCTACGCGATCACGGTGTTAATTACTTGCAGGGGTACTGGATTAGCCGTCCTTTACCCCTTAAAGATTTCGTGCTGTGGATGTCGGCGCCTTCCGTGCCTGAATGGTAGTCCCCTTACGGTTTTAACGGATTCACATCAGACGCAACGTCACTTATTATTCAGCGAAACGCCTGCCGGTTTGCAGCGGGCAATACGATAAGGAAACCGCCTTCAGATGATTGCGCGCGTAATGCTTCTGCTTGTCGCACTGGTTAGCGCTGGCGCCCAGGCCCAGGAAATCAAAGAAAGCTACGCTTTCGCCGTACTCGGCGAACCTAAGTATGCTTTTAACTTTGATCACTTTGATTATGTAAATCCTGCTGCGCCGAAAGGCGGTCAGATGACGCTTTCCGCCATTGGTACGTTCGATAATTTCAATCGCTATTCGCTGCGCGGCAATCCCGGCGTACGTACCGAAGCCCTTTACGATACGCTTTTTACCACCTCGGATGATGAACCCGGAAGCTATTACCCGCTGATTGCCGACCATGCCCGCTATGCCGCCGACTATTCCTGGGTGGAAATCTCGATTAATCCCCGCGCTCGTTTTCACGATGGCACGCCCATTACCGCCCGCGATGTGGCCTTTACCTTTCATAAGTTTATGACCGAAGGCGTACCGCAGTTCCGTCTGGTCTATAAAGGTACTACCGTGAAGGCGATTGCGCCTTTAACCGTGCGAATTGAGCTGGCGAAGCCTGGTAAAGAAGACATGCTTAGTCTGTTTTCATTACCGATCATGCCCGAAAAATTTTGGAAAAATCACAAGCTCAGCGATCCGCTTTCAACGCCGCCCTTAGCCAGCGGGCCATACCGGATTACTCAGTGGAAAATGGGCCAGTACATTGTCTATTCACGCGTCAAAAACTACTGGGCGGCTAATCTGCCGGTCAATCGTGGACGTTTTAACCTCGACACTATCCGCTACGATTACTACCTTGATGACAATGTCGCTTTCGAGGCGTTTAAAGCGGGCGCATTTGATCTACGGCTGGAAAACGACGCTAAAAACTGGGCAACGCGCTACATCGGTAAAAATTTCGATAATCATTACATCATTAAAGAAGAGCAGAAAAACGAGTCGGCGCAGGACACACGCTGGCTGGCCTTTAACATTCAGCGCCCGGTATTTAAAGACCGGCGGGTACGTGAAGCTGTCACCCTGGCCTTCGATTTTGAGTGGATGAATAAAGCGCTGTTCTATAATGCCTGGAGCCGAACCAACAGTTACTTCCAGAATACCGAGTACGCCGCCAGAAATTACCCTGACGCCGATGAGCTGGTATTACTCGCGCCGATGAAAAAAGATCTTCCTCCTGAAGTCTTCACTCAGATCTATCAGCCGCCGGTCTCTAACGGCGACGGCTACGATCGCGAAAATCTTCTTAAAGCTGACGCCTTGTTGACGCAGGCCGGATGGGTGATCAACGGACAGCAACGGGTCAATAGCGTCACCGGTAAGCCCCTGACGTTTGAACTTCTCCTTCCTGCCAGCAGTAATAGCCAGTGGGTTCTGCCCTTCCAGCATAATCTTCAGCGTCTGGGCATTACGATGACTATCCGTCAGGTTGATAATTCTCAACTCACCAACCGGATGCGTAGCCGCGACTATGACATGATGCCGAGGCTATGGCGGGCGATGCCCTGGCCCAGCTCCGATCTACAAATCTCATGGGCGTCGGAATACATTGACTCCAGTTATAACGCTCCCGGCGTACAAAGCCCGGTGGTGGATAAACTGATCGCGCAAATTATCGCAGCGCAGGGTGATAAAGCGAAACTGGTGCCACTGGGACGGGCGCTGGATCGCGTGCTGACCTGGAACTATTACATGCTGCCGATGTGGTATATGGCGCAAGACAGGCTCGCCTGGTGGGATAAATTTTCCCATCCGGCGACTCGCCCGGTATATACCATTGGGTTAGATACCTGGTGGTATGATGTCAACAAAGCCGCCAAACTACCGGCAGCCAGGAGGTAGTAAGAATCAATGGGCGCCTATCTTATCCGCCGTCTGTTACTGGTAATCCCCACGCTATGGGCCATTATTACCATTAACTTTTTTATCGTGCAGATCGCTCCCGGCGGCCCTGTCGATCAGGCGATTGCCGCGATTGAATTTGGCCAGGGCGGCGCGTTGCCCGGCGCCAGCGGCGAAGGCGTTCGCGCCAGTCATGCGCAAACCGGCGTCGGCAATATCAGCGACAGCCATTATCGCGGCGGCCGGGGACTCGATCCGGAGGTGATCGCGGAGATCACCCATCGCTACGGCTTCGACAAACCGCTGCATGAGCGTTATTTCAAGATGCTACGGGACTATCTCTCTTTTGACTTCGGCGACAGTCTGTTTCGCAGCGCATCCGTGCTGACGCTGATCAAAGATAGTCTTCCCGTCTCCATTACCCTGGGATTATGGAGCACGCTGATTATTTATCTGGTGTCTATCCCGCTGGGGATCCGCAAAGCCGTCCATAACGGCAGTCGCTTTGATGTGTGGAGCAGCGCGTTTATCATTATCGGTTATGCGATCCCCGCCTTTCTGTTCGCTATTTTATTAATCGTCTTTTTTGCCGGCGGCAGCTACTACGATATCTTTCCGCTACGTGGCCTGGTCTCCGCCAACTTTGACACGTTACCGTGGTACCAGAAAATCACCGATTATTTGTGGCATATTACGCTACCGGTGTTGGCGACCGTCATCGGCGGTTTTGCCGCCCTGACGATGCTGACGAAAAATTCGTTTCTCGACGAGGTGCGTAAACAGTATGTCGTTACCGCTCGCGCTAAAGGCGTGAGTGAAAAAAACATTCTCTGGAAACATGTTTTTCGTAACGCCATGCTGCTGGTGATCGCCGGGTTTCCCGCCACTTTTATCAGTATGTTTTTCACCGGCTCGCTGCTAATTGAAGTCATGTTTTCACTCAACGGCCTGGGGCTGCTGGGTTATGAAGCAACCGTTTCGCGCGACTATCCGGTGATGTTCGGCACGCTTTATATCTTTACCCTGATTGGCTTATTACTGAATATCCTGAGCGATATCAGCTATACGCTGGTCGATCCACGCATTGATTTTGAGGGACGATAATGCCGCGATTAAGCCCGGTCAATCAGGCCCGCTGGGCGCGTTTCCGCCATAATCGCCGGGGCTACTGGTCACTATGGATTTTCCTGATCATGTTCAGCCTGAGCTTATGCGCGGAACTGATTGCTAACGATAAGCCATTGCTGGTGCGCTATGAAGGCCAGTGGTATTTTCCGCTGGTAAAAAATTACAGCGAGCGCGATTTCGGCGGCCCGCTGGCGACAACGGCGGATTATCAGGACCCCTGGCTACAACGGCAGCTTGAGAATCGGGGCTGGGTGTTGTGGGCCCCCGTACGCTTTGGTGCCAATACCATTAATTTTGCCACCACGCAGCCTTTCCCCTCCCCGCCTTCGGCGAAAAACTGGCTGGGCACCGATGCGAATGGCGGCGACGTTTTCGCCCGCATCCTGTACGGCACCCGCATTTCTATTTTATTCGGCCTGATGTTAACGATTTGCTCCAGCGTCATGGGCGTACTGGCGGGCGCGCTACAGGGCTATTATGGCGGCAAAGTCGATTTATGGGGGCAACGTCTCATCGAAGTCTGGTCGGGGATGCCGACCCTGTTTCTGATTATTTTACTTTCCAGCGTAGTGCAGCCTAACTTCTGGTGGCTGCTGGCCATAACCGTACTGTTTGGCTGGATGAGTCTGGTGGGCGTGGTGCGCGCCGAGTTTTTACGGACCCGCAATTTTGACTATATCCGCGCCGCGCAGGCGCTTGGCGTCAGCGATCGGGACATTATCCTGCGCCATATGTTGCCTAATGCGATGGTCGCTACCCTGACATTTTTACCGTTCATTTTATGTAGCTCCATCACCACCCTGACGTCGCTGGATTTTCTGGGATTCGGTCTGCCGCTTGGCTCCCCTTCTCTTGGCGAACTTCTTTTACAGGGGAAAAACAACTTACAGGCTCCCTGGCTGGGGATCGCCGCCTTTCTGTCTGTCGCCATTCTGCTATCGCTGCTGATTTTTATCGGCGAAGCGGTACGCGACGCCTTTGATCCTGCTAAGGCGGTATAAGATGACATCTCCATTGCTTGCGATTGAAAATTTATCGGTAGGTTTCCGTCAGCAACAGCACGTGCGCCCTGTCGTTAACGCCATTTCGTTACAGGTGAACGCCGGGGAAACGCTGGCGCTGGTCGGCGAGTCCGGGTCAGGAAAAAGCGTGACGGCGCTTTCCATTCTGCGTCTTTTGCCTACCCCTCCCGCTGTCTACCTCTCCGGCGATATTCGCTTTCACGGCGAATCATTGCTTCATGCCAGCGAGCAGACGCTACGCGGCGTGCGCGGCAATAAAATCGCCATGATTTTTCAGGAACCGATGGTTTCACTTAACCCGCTGCATACGCTGGAAAAACAGCTCTATGAAGTGCTGTCGCTCCATCGGGGAATGCGTCGGGAGGCGGCAAGGGCGGAGATGATCGGTTGTCTGGATCGGGTCGGTATCCGCCAGGCGAGCCAGCGTCTGCGCGATTATCCGCATCAGCTTTCCGGCGGCGAACGCCAGCGCGTCATGATAGCCATGGCGCTGTTAACACGGCCGGAATTACTGATCGCCGATGAGCCGACCACCGCCCTCGACGTCTCCGTACAGGCGCAGATCTTATCTCTACTGCGGGAACTCCAGCGTGAGCTCAATATGGGATTGCTGTTTATCACCCATAACCTCAGCATTGTAAAAAAACTGGCGGATTCAGTGGCGGTAATGCAACACGGCAAGTGCGTAGAGAACCAACGCGCCGACACGCTGCTCTCCGCGCCGACCCATCCGTACACGCAAAAACTACTCAACAGCGAACCCACTGGCGATCCGGTTCCGCTCCCCGCCGGGCAGGCGCCGTTGCTGGAAGTGGACAAGCTGCGCGTCGCCTTCCCAATCCGCAAAGGCATTCTGAAGCGCGTCGTGGATCATAATGTGGTGGTTAACAATATCAGTTTCACCCTGCATCCAGGCGAAACGCTGGGTCTGGTCGGCGAGTCAGGATCGGGAAAAAGCACCACCGGTCTGGCGCTGTTACGGCTTATCCGCTCCGAAGGCCGCATCGTGTTTGACGGTCAATCGCTGGATACGTTAAACCGCCGCCAGCTTTTACCTGTTCGCCACCGTATCCAGGTCGTATTCCAGGACCCGAACTCATCGCTAAACCCGCGTTTAAACGTGTTGCAAATTATCGAAGAAGGCCTGCGCGTCCACCAGCCTACGCTTTCAGGCGCGCAGCGAGAACAGCAGGTGAAAGCGGTCATGATGGAAGTCGGCCTGGACCCGGAAACGCGGCATCGTTACCCCGCTGAGTTTTCCGGCGGCCAGCGTCAACGTATCGCCGTCGCCAGGGCGCTGATTTTAAAGCCGTCGCTTATTATTCTGGATGAACCGACCTCATCGCTGGATAAAACCGTTCAGGCGCAGATTCTTGCCCTCCTGAAATCGCTCCAGCAAAAACACCGTCTGGCCTATATCTTCATTAGCCACGATCTGCATGTAGTACGCGCGCTGTGCCATCAGGTTATCGTGCTGCGGCAGGGGGAGGTGGTTGAACAGGGGCAATGCGAGCGCGTGTTTACCGCACCGCAACAGGCCTATACGCGTCAGCTACTCGCGTTAAGCTGACGCCTAAAAAGGATTATTGTTAGAAAAAGGTTCCGCTATCGCCACGCCGAAATTTTTCAGCCGACAGGTGGCGGCAAACTCATCCTGACGATTAACGAACAGGCACGGTTCCCCTTCGCATTCCAGCACGGAGCAAGGAACTTCAATATCGCTTAGCGCCTGGCTGAGCTTATGCATCACTGACCACGCGCTATCGCCTGCCGGACTCAACAGTTTAAGCGCCACCAGACTATTCTCGGTGCTCTGCCCGTTTTGCGGAATCGGTTCAACCTTTGACCCCGCAAAACCCGCCGACCAGCGATAGTTTTGCGGCAGACGGTGAACAATTGAGAGCTGTAATGTATTCACTTTCTTTCCCCGGAAGCACAATTACTTCACAATTTACTTACATTTATATTAACACATCATTGACAACCCGTCCTTAAACAGATTGCTAACGCCCTTCTCTCCGTCAGTGGCTCTACAGCAAGCGGGAGTTAAAATAGTTTTACCGACACGGAGATAGCGGCGGGCTATATGTACCCGTTTCTGCGATCTAACTCAACCTTTTTAACTACAATGATGTGACTTTTTACATAAATGGATTTTACATAAAATAAACATAAAGGAGGAAAATGATGAATTGGTAATTGATATACATCAACTATGAAAGCCGTTTGGCTTTGCCATCGTGTAGCGGATAGCATCCCCCAACGCCGCCTGCGCATTCTTCGGCGCCATTGAGGGACAGCGCGCCCGTCACCGTTTTTTGGGACGGCTGGCGTAGAGATAAAACAGAATGGAACAGGCGGCGCAAAGCGCAATCGACCAGATCATCGGCCACGCACTGTTAAAGGTAGCCAGCGACAGCAACGCGCCGACGATAGCGCCAATACCAAAGCGGAAAGTGCCCGCCAACGAAGACGCCGTTCCGGCCATATGCGGAAACTCATCCAAAATGACCGCCATCGCATTGGACGAAACCATCGACACACAGCCGACAAACGCCGCAACGCCAACCACCAGCGCCCAGAATCCAATGCCCATCAGCGCGCTGAAAACCATCCACACCGCCATCGCAAACTGAATCCATAGCCCGGCCCGAAACATGTTTAGCGCCCCTACCCGTCTGACAAAACGGCTGTTGATAATCGTCATCACAAACAGAAATACGATGTTCAACGCGAAGTAGTAGCCGAAATCCTGCGGCGGAACATGATTAATTTCGATATAAACAAACGGCCCCGCGCTCAAAAAAGAGAACATACCGGCAAAACTAAACCCGCTCGCCAGCATATAGCTCAGTACGCGTTTGTGGCGAAACAACGCGGCAAAGTTACCTATTGTGGTACGAATATGAAAAGGCTGACGCCGCTCAACGGGCAGCGTCTCTTTAATCAGAGCAAAGATCATGACTGACGCCAGAATCGCCGCAATGGCCAGTATCCAGAAGATATAGTGCCAGCTTAACCATACCAACACCCAGCCGCCGACAATGGGCGCCATTAACGGCGCTATCGTAGTGACCAGCATGACAAATGACATCATGCGCGAAAACTCTTCCTTTGGATAAATATCCCGCATCAGCGCATTGATGACGACGCTTGCCGCCGCGGCCGCCAAACCGTGGAAAAAACGCATCACGATCAGTTGATCGATAGTCTGCGCCAACGCACAGGCGACCGCCGCAGCGGCAAATACCAGCGTCCCGCCCAGGATGACCGGCTTACGCCCGAGGCTATCCGCCATCGGTCCATAGATAAGCTGACCCAGCGCAAACCCCAGAATATAGGTGCTGAGCGTCATCTGCGCGCTACCGGCAGGCACGCCGAATTGCGCAGAAATCACCGGCAGCGCTGGAAGATACATATCAATCGACAGCGGCATTAACATGGCCAACAGGCCAAGAATAAAGACAATAGCAAAGGAAGAGTGCTGCCGGGTGGTCACATCGAACTCCTGAATTTAACGAGATAGTTAGCCGACGCTGGCGATTTCTTCTTCAGTCAACGGGCGGTACTCGCCGGGAGCCAGATTCTCATCCAGCGTAATGGCGCCAATCCGTTCGCGGTGCAGTTCCACAACGTGATTGCCTACTGCGGCAAACATCCGCTTCACCTGATGATAACGGCCTTCGCTGATGGTCAGCCGGACCTGCACAGGCGTTATCACCTCCAGCGTAGCGGGTTTAGTGAGATCTTTTTCATTATGCAACTGCACGCCTTTCGCAAATTGCGCTGCCGTATCGTCGGCCACCGGCGACTCCAGGGTCACCAGATAGGTTTTTTCACAGTGATGGCGCGGCGACGTAATGCGGTGCGACCACTGACCGTCATCTGTCATTAACACCAGACCGGTAGTATCGATATCCAGACGTCCTGCGGCATGCAGCTTATACGCCACCGGCTCATCCAGGAAATACAGCACCGTTGGATGATCGGGATCATCGGTTGAACAAACGTATCCCTGCGGCTTGTTAAGCATAAAATAGCGTGGCCCGTGTTGCTGCGCTAAGGGATTGCCGTCATACGCAACCGCATGTTCCGGGAGCAGTTTGAAGGCCGCATTTTTAATGATGTCGCCATCGACGGTAACGCGGTTACCACGAATTTCACGCCCGGCAATAGCGCGGCTGACGCCAAGCTGCTGAGCGATAAATTTATCAAGTCGCATGTGTGTGATTTAGCCTGTAATAATACGGAAATCGGGCATTCTACCCGAAAAAAGGGAATTGCTATCCGCTCAGTATAGCGGGCTAACTATATCCCTCAAGGGAAATGATTCATGGCATACTATTCCCGGAACCGTTTAACGTAGTGAGACCATGATTTTTACACTCCGCCCCTACCAGCAAGAAGCCGTAGACGCCACGCTCAGCCACTTTCGCCGCCACCGTACGCCCGCCGTGATTGTTCTGCCGACCGGCGCAGGTAAAAGCCTGGTGATCGCCGAACTGGCGCGCGTCGCCCGCGGACGGGTACTGGTGCTGGCGCATGTGAAAGAGCTGGTCGCGCAGAACCACGCCAAATATTGCGCGCTGGGGCTGGAAGCGGATATTTTCGCCGCCGGACTCAAACGTAAAGAGAGTCAGGGCAAAGTCGTGTTCGGCAGCGTACAGTCGGTGGCGCGTAATCTTGACGCCTTCCAGGAGGAGTTTTCGCTGTTGATTGTCGATGAATGCCACCGCATCGGTGACGATGAAGACAGTCAGTATCAGCAAATCCTCACTCACCTGAGTAAAGTTAATCCTCACTTACGTCTGCTTGGGCTCACCGCCACGCCTTTTCGCCTCGGAAAAGGCTGGATTTATCAATTTCATTATCACGGTATGGTGCGCGGCAACGACAACGCTCTGTTTCGCGACTGTATTTATGAACTGCCGCTGCGCTATATGATTAAACACGGCTATCTGACGCCGCCTGAGCGGCTTGATATGCCAGTGGTCCAATACGATTTCAGCCGCCTGCAGGCCCAAAGCAATGGGCTGTTCAGCGAAGCCGACCTGAACCGTGAGCTGAAAAAGCAGCAGCGGATTACGCCGCACATCATCAGCCAGATTATGGAATTTGCGCAAACGCGCAAAGGCGTGATGATTTTCGCCGCCACGGTCGAACATGCGAAAGAGATTGTCGGTCTGCTTCCGGCGGACGACGCGGCGCTGATTACCGGCGATACGCCAGGGCCCGAGCGCGACGCGCTGATTGATAATTTCAAGGCGCAGCGTTTTCGCTATCTGGTTAACGTCTCGGTGCTGACCACCGGCTTTGACGCCCCACACGTTGATCTCATCGCGATTCTACGTCCCACCGAGTCAGTTAGTCTTTACCAACAAATTGTCGGGCGTGGTCTGCGCCTTGCGCCGGGAAAGACCGATTGCCTGATTCTTGATTACGCAGGCAACCCGCACGACCTGTATGCCCCGGAGGTCGGTAGCCCGAAGGGAAAAAGCGATAACGTCCCTGTCCAGGTATTTTGCCCGGCCTGCGGCTTTGCCAACACCTTCTGGGGGAAAACCACTGCCGACGGCACGCTGATTGAACACTTTGGCCGTCGCTGCCAGGGCTGGTTTGAGGATGACGACGGCCATCGCGAGCAGTGCGATTTTCGCTTTCGCTTCAAAAACTGCCCGCAGTGTAATGCCGAAAACGATATTGCCGCCCGACGCTGCCGGGAATGTGACGCTATTCTGGTCGACCCGGACGATATGTTAAAAGCGGCGCTCAGGCTCAAGGATGCGTTAGTCCTGCGCTGTAGCGGAATGACGATGCAGCATGGGCAGGATGAGAAAGGCGAATGGCTGAAAATCACTTACTATGACGAGGACGGCGCGGATGTCAGTGAGCGCTTCCGCTTGCACACGCCCGCCCAGCGTACCGCTTTCGAACAGCTATTTATTCGCCCGCATACGCGCACGCCTGGCGTTCCTTTACGCTGGATCACGGCGGCGGATATTGTCGCGCAGCAGGCGCTGTTGCGGCATCCCGATTTTGTGGTCGCGCGGATGAAAGGCCAGTACTGGCAGGTGCGTGAAAAAGTGTTCGACTATGAAGGCCGCTTCCGCCGGGCGCACGAATTACGTGGTTAATTGTACTTTTCATTGATGTAACGGCGATTTGAGTATAGAATCCCGCCCGCCTTTGCATACGCAAAGCAGATCACTTACCTGTTGCTGGGTCGCCTGTAGCAGGAATTATTAAAGAGAGATTTAAATGTTTACTATCAACGCAGAAGTACGTAAAGAGCAGGGTAAGGGTGCGAGCCGCCGCCTGCGCGCCGCTAACAAGTTCCCGGCAATCATCTACGGCGGTTCTGAAGCCCCGATTGCTATCGAACTGGACCACGACCAGGTGATGAACATGCAAGCTAAAGCTGAATTCTACAGCGAAGTTCTGACCCTCGTTGTTGACGGTAAAGAAGTAAAAGTTAAAGCTCAGGCTGTACAGCGTCACGCTTACAAACCGAAGCTGACTCACATCGACTTCGTTCGCGCGTAATCGCCTGGAAGTTGAAGAAAAACCCCGCCCCGGCGGGGTTTTTTTATGCGTTTAATTGAATTTGACGACATGCAGAGCAACGAGAACCCACTTTGCTTTTCTGCTTTCTTACACCTCGCCACATTCAATTAGCGCCTCCCCTAATCGAGGATCTGTAGTTTCCGCCGCGGTATTCATACCTTTAAGCCGATTGAATAATGCCCGTTGACGAACGCTGGCACTTTCCGGTTTCCATGGCAAAATTCGTATTGGTATCGTTTGCCCATCATTCAACGCATCAAATACCTTTTCATTGGTCAGTAAGTCGCCGCAGCTCCATGTCTTGCTATCAAACTGAAAATCAAATAAGACATGGAGTTCCAGTTCATCTACACGCACTTGACGCTTTGCATTATCGATGCGTATTTCCACCTTCTCTTTATGCGTCAAAGTTGCATCAAGATTGAGTCCATACCGTTTCAACTGCCCCTTGTCGTAATAGTAACGTATGCTGGACCAGGTTGATTTAAAAGCAAATCCAGTAATGAATAAACCACTTAACAAGAACAGCGGGCATATGAACAAGCTCAGTAACCAGTTGGTGCCATAAGTATAAAACAGTACCAACGAGAGAACGGTGAACACCATGCCGAGCATCAACATCATCAAAAATGCGACAATGTGCGCATACAAAACCTGCCGAAATAAACTGAAATTAACAGGCGGCTTCTGACGTATTCCTTTACTCACTACGGCGTCCTTTTATGTAGTATGCCTTTATTTCCCGCCCAACGTGCGTCGTTGCAACTGATCGCGCAAATTCGGCGGCGTCCCTTTGATAGTCAGGGTATCGGTCGCCGGGTCCCAGAAAATCCGCTCGCCCAGTAGCATCGCATCAAAGTTAATCGTTAACCCGCCGCCGCTGCCGGCATATTTGGTTAACTGGCGTAGCGTACTGCGATCTGCCGGGAAGCTCTCTTCCAGCTCATAGCCTTTTTCGGCGGTAAATTCGCTGAAGCTGACTTCACTGACGCCGGAAAGCTCTTTAGACAGCGATTCCAGCTCAATCTCTTCCCCGGCTTGTAATTGCTCATTGCAGTAGCTGTACACCTGCTGGCGCACGTTCTGACGTTCCGCTTTATCCAACTGCGCTTCTGCGGTGAAATCATCCACTGCCTGCAACAGGCCGCGATTCTGCGCTTTGGCGTTCAACCCTTCGCTGGCGCCGAGGAAATCCATAAAGAAGTCAGCAACCTTGCGCCCTACCCGACCTTTCAGGAACGTCAGATAGCGGGTCGATTGCGGATTAGTTTCCCACTCGGTAAGATCGATACGCGCCACGATATCCGCATGATTGATATCAAGATAATGCGTCGGGTTAATGTCCAGATTTTCATTGACCCGCATACTGCTCAGGTTGTTCAGTACCGTAACCAGCAGATACTCCACCGCCAGGTAGCGATAATGGCAGAACAATACAATGCCGCCGTCCGCAAAGGGGTATTTCGCCAGTTCGTCACGCAGGCGTCCGGTCGCCGCCCGGCTAAAGGCAAGAAAATCTTCTTCCCCCTGACGTTGCAACCGCAGCGCTTGCGCCAGTTCACTCTCTTCATTAAACAGGCCATACGCCTTATTCTTGGCGCTATAGACCCGATGCAGTTCAGCCACCATCTCGACAACGGTGGTTGTCGGCTCCAGCAATGAATCGCGCAAGACCAGCTCAAGATTTTGCTCATCGCGCTTGATAAGCTGGTGCAGGGCAATCTGGTTGATATCCAGACTCATGATAAACTCTCCTTTAAGACCGGGCGGTATTCAACCACCGCCTGCCGGAAGACGCAAGCAATCGCCCTGTCATTTCAGGCGTTATCCGTAACGCGAATGATTTAGGGGATAAAAATGCAGAAAAAAAACTGTTGCTACGGTAATATGTTGCCCTTTCATGAACAAACAGATTTTGATTTATGCCACAACTCTCCCGCTATAGTGATGAACATGTTGAACAACTGCTGAGCGAACTGCTCAGTGTACTGGAAAAACATAAGGCGCCGACCGATCTTTCCCTGATGGTACTGGGAAATATGGTCACCAACCTTATCAACACCAGCGTGGCGCCGGCTCAACGCCAGGCGATTGCGAACTCTTTTGCCCGCGCCTTGCAGTCTTCGATTAGCGAAGACAACGCGCACTAAAAAGCCGACTCCGGAGAAACAAGCGACAGGTATGGTAACTCATCGTCAGCGCTACCGTGAAAAAGTCTCCCAGATGGTTAGCTGGGGGCACTGGTTCGCTCTGTTCAATATACTGTTGGCTACGTTGCTCGGCAGCCGTTACCTGTTTGTCGCCGACTGGCCGACAACGCTTGCGGGTCGCATATACTCCTACCTGAGCATTGTCGGGCACTTTAGCTTTCTGGTGTTCGCCACCTATTTGCTTATTCTTTTTCCGCTCACGTTTATCGTGATGTCCCAGCGGCTGATGCGGTTTTTATCAGCCATTCTGGCGACCGCGGGTATGACGTTGTTGCTTATCGACAGCGAAGTCTTTACCCGTTTCCACCTGCATCTTAATCCCATTGTCTGGGAGCTGGTCATCAACCCTGACCAGAACGAAATGGCGCGCGACTGGCAGCTTATGTTTATTAGCGTGCCGGTTATCTTATTGATTGAGATGCTATTTGCGACATGGAGTTGGCAAAAGCTGCGCAGTCTCACGCGCCGTCGCCATTTCGCAAGGCCGCTTGCGGCATTCTTTTTCGTCTCCTTTATCGCATCGCATCTTATCTACATCTGGGCAGATGCTAATTTTTACCGGCCGATTACCATGCAGCGGGCAAACCTGCCGCTCTCTTATCCGATGACGGCGCGACGTTTTCTTGAAAAACACGGTCTGCTGGATGCGCAGGAATATCAGCGCCGTCTGGTAGAGCAAGGCAATCCGGAAGCGGTCTCCGTTCAGTACCCGCTCAGCAATTTGCACTATCGCGATATGGGCACCGGTCAGAATGTGCTGCTCATTACCGTAGACGGCCTGAACTATTCTCGCTTTGAGAAGCAGATGCCGGAGCTGGCTACATTTGCCGAGCAAAACATCGACTTCACCCGTCATATGAGTTCAGGGAATACCACTGATAACGGTATTTTCGGCCTGTTCTATGGCATATCGCCAGGCTATATGGATGGCGTGTTATCCACCAGAACGCCTGCGGCGCTCATTACCGCGTTGAATCAGCAAGGCTACCAACTGGGACTGTTTTCTTCGGATGGCTTCGCCAGCCCGCTTTATCGTCAGGCATTACTGTCCGATTTCTCGATGCCGGCAGCGCAAACGCAGTCTGATGCGCAAACGGCCAGCCAGTGGATAGACTGGCTTGGGCGCTACGCACAGGAAGATAACCGCTGGTTCTCATGGATATCGTTTAACGGTACTAATATTGATGACAGTAACCAGAAAAATTTTGTTAAGCGTTACGCCAGTGCCGCCAGCGACGTGGATGCGCAAATCAATCGGGTTCTGAACGCGCTGCGAGAGGCCGGTAAATTCGAGAATACTGTCGTGATCATTACCGCAGGACGCGGCATACCGTTGACGCCGGAAGAAAATCGCTTCGACTGGTCGCAAGGTCATCTGCAAGTACCGCTGGTGATCCACTGGCCGGGGACGCCTGCGCAGCGTATTAATGTGCTTACCGATCATACCGATGTGATGACCACGTTGATGCAACGCCTGTTACATGTCAGCACGCCAGCGAACGAATATTCACAGGGCCAGGACATCTTTACCGTTCCACGTCGTCATAACTGGGTAACGGCGGCAGACGGCAGTACGCTGGCTATCACGACGCCGCAAATGACCCTGGTGCTCAATAATAACGGTCATTATCAGACCTATGACTTACACGGCGAGAAGATCAAAGATCAGAAGCCGCAGCTCAGTCTGCTGCTGCAAGTGCTAACAGAAGAGAAACGTTTTATCGCTAACTGATTAATTATAAATCAGTTAGCACCGTTTCCCCTTGCATTCGCGTTGGAAAGAGGTAGTATTAGCACCCACAAGTCGGCACGTAGCGCAGCCTGGTAGCGCACCGTCATGGGGTGTCGGGGGTCGGAGGTTCAAATCCTCTCGTGCCGACCAAAATTCCCCTTAAAAGCCAGCCTGCCAGGGCTGGTTTTTTTATATATCCAATTTGCAAATGGTGAAATAGCTATCGAAGGTCACTGCAAATTGACTTCAAGCTCCCTCCAACGCGAAAAGTTGAACAGATGACTTAAATACATTGATTAGTCATCCTTAACCAGTAGAATCCGCCACGACTGGTAACTATTCAATACACGCACTATCGAACGATCGCCAGTTTGCCGCAGCCCGTTCTTGCATACAATGTGGCTGCGGCACACCATCACATCAGAAATTTGAAAATCAGGGTAAACCTGTCACTTAACCTGAAGCAGGTCTTCATAGCGGGTGGTATATCGGGATGACAGTATGTTTCTCTTCATAGCCCACTGTTGCTGGATACCCTCCCCGGCAAAGTACAGCTTTCCCCAGCCCTTCTTTGCATTCAGGTGATCCAGTACTTCCATCGGCTTCTCGCTACCGGCGCGCGGCGCGTTATCATCGAAAAAGTTTCGCCGCGCCCTGACTGAAGAAGTCTCCCCTATTTCACCTGTACATCATCCGTACTGTCTGATGTTGTTCGTCCGGGAATATCTTTGTCGCACCGCACCTCATTCACCTGGTGCATCAGTTACGACGCCACTGAACGTTCAGATAGCTCCCCAGCATCTCCTCTACAAGAGGTCGCAGGCCATCCAAAAATGTCTTTTTCGCGCTCTCCATCGCTCTTGCTCCGATAGTGCGCTCTGCATCGGTATTACCGACCAGCCCAGACGGTCTCAGCTCTGTGTCAGACAGCATCCGGTACGTTTCCTCATAATCCGATATTTGCTTTTCACGAAGCGCGTTAACGCGTTCCGGCGCTTTGCGCTCCAGCACTCTGTGTAACGGCCCCCACTGCAGTATCCACTCCCTGAACTCGCTTTTTTCAGCGGCTTTCACCTGAAGCTCCGCGTCCTGAAGGTCTGTAACCGTCACGCCGGATACGTCAAAGAAACGCATTTCTGCCGTCACGCTGGTCAGCCCGAGTGATTTCTTCAGCTTATTCTGATACGCCAGCCAGACCTCAATTTCATCAACGAGAGCCAGCGTTCTGACCTTTTCCCGGGCAATCTGTTCCAGTTTTCCCAGACGGAACATCTCACGCCCCGTGGCAACCAGCGCCGCGAGATCGTTATCGTATTGCCCTTTTTCTGCATTATGTACCAGCTGTACGTTCTTCATCTGGTGCAAAAAAAATGTGACCCGGTCCTCGCAGCTTGAGGTTGCCTCTGTTGCCATAGCAAAGGTGTTTGCTCTCAACGCCTCATCTTCAGCCAGTTGTGCCAGCCAGGACGATATCTGTGCCTTAAACCCCGCGTCCTTTATGAAGTTTTCCGTCTCACTCAGTCTGTCCAGGAAGAGGCTGAAGGCGTCGGCGTTATCTTCCTGTCCGAACATATGCCATCTGTCTGCAGGAGCCGGTTCCCCCTCCCGGGCAGGCACCAGCCAGTCAGCGGCCGCCAGGTGCAGTGCCCGAGTTTCCCGGGGGGCGGAGGCTCCCGCCATATCGAATTGTATTATGGGGCCTGAATAGCCAGGCGCGCTGGTGATCTCCCGCAGCGCCTGCAAAGTACGTTCAGACAGTGGGTTCCCTTCCAGATTTACGGTTGTCTCTGAAGACAGATGAATGAGACTTTCCGGCAGGCGGGTCAGCTGGTTACGATAGACCGACAGCGACAGTAGTCCTGACGGCAGCATCGGCAGGCTGGTCAGCCGGTTACCAGATACCATCAGCTCCTTCAGTTCTGACGGCAGCACCGGCAGACTGGTCAGCCGGTTACCAGATACAATCAGCTCCTTCAGTCCTGACGGCAACGCCGGCAGGCTGGTCAGCCGATTATTATAGGCCCACAGCTTATATAATTCTGACGGCAGCGTCGGCAGGCTGGCCAGTTGGTTATCAGATACCGACAGCTCCTGTAGCCCTGACGGCAACGTCGGCAGGCTGGTCAGCTGGTTATTATAGGCCCACAGCTTACATAATTCTGACGGCAGCGCCGGCAGGCTGGCCAGTTGGTTATCAGATACCGACAGCTCCTGTAGCCCTGGCGGCAACACCGGCAGGCTGGTCAGTTGATTACCAAAGATCCACAGCTTACATAGTCCTGACGGCAGCGCCGGCAGGTGGGTCAGCGGGTTACTAAAGATCGACAGTTCCAGTAGTCCTGGCGGCAGCACCGGCAGGCTAGTCAGCTGGTTACCAGAGACCTCCAGCGTCCGCAGTTCTGGCGGCAGCGCCGGCAGGCTGGTCAGATTATTATCAGGAATAACCAGTGTGGTAATATGCGCGGGTAAACAGTCTGGCAAGGTGGTAAGACCTGATTCTCCCACGTTAAGCACTGCATTGCCATTATTCAGGCAGGCACGCATTTTCTGTACCACTGCTGCACGGCCGCGTGACTCTTCTGCGGGTGCAGCCCTTCTCCACGCTGACCAGACAGCATCATACTCTGCTGGCGTCTGTGGAGCCGTTGTGGCAGGGAGGAAGGATGTCCTGAATGTCCCGGATGCCCCTTCCGCGTGTCCTGTGCCCTCCTCACCCTGTGCTGTGTCCAGGGTGAGGCGATGTGTTTCACTGTACCCCTGGCAATTTACGGTATAGTTCCCGGCATCATCAAGGGTGACTGACAATATCTCCTGACTGTCTTCATCCAGAATACAGAAGTAATTTTCCCCGTGCTGGCCGGAATGAATGCTTTCCTCCCATCCGGCATACGCGAGCGTCCTGAGCAGTTCAAATCTGTTGATCGTATCCTCCCGCGTCGTTCCGGCCGGCGGGTGACAAATCGCCCAGATGCACTCCAGCGCTTCAGTCTGGTGCGTTGAGCAAAAAAATTCCTTCATTTTTTCCCAGGAACTCATTTCAGGGGGGGTATCAGACCAGGCAATACGATAAATGCGACGGTTACTGATGGTGGCGGGAAGACATCCGCTTCCAATATGAAAGGGCATAACAAAAAACCTTTATAAATTTACATATAGTATCTGTCCGGCAGACATCATCTCTTCCTGGTCTTAATTTCACAATAAGGTTATCGGCGGATTCATGGTCGTCCTGACATGGCGGGCTTCAGAAGGTGCAGAAGAAAAATCCGTTATGATGACCGGATGGCGGGACTGTCATTTTACAGCTAAAGTGTCGATTTTTTCAGGGTCGCTTTCCACGATGACCAGATCATCCGGTATCAACGCCCGGGCGTTCAATTTTCGATTCTGCCTGCCTGCGCAGCTCTTCCGGCGAATAAACCCTTTGAACGACTTTACCGTCTTTAAACTGCCAGCAGCATGAATATCAGCGCGACGGTTTTCATCCGTATCAGGCAACTCTGCAACGCTCTGGCCAGCAGGCCACAGCCCGGAAACATCACGCGTAATACACGTAATAACATCGTTATCGTCGTAGGTAATTTTCAGCGTGTCTGCTGAAAATAATTGCTGGCACCCATACCAGTCCTGACCATCCTCTGATTTAAGATACGCCGCATCGGCGAATAATGTGTCATCTGGTTCCGGTGCATACGGAATGAAATTTTTAATATTTAAAAACTGTTTGTTCTTTTTATTTTTTTTCCGCTGTCATAATTATTCCTTCTTATACACTTGGGGCTGTCACCCACGTATCACCAACCAGATACTGAATGGGACGTTGTCACCCGAATAGTCATCGCGCCACGCACTCCCATTACCTCAATCACTGCGCCAGCGAGACAGATATTACCGCAGCCAGTATCCGTGATGATTTTGTTATAAGCGTAAGACCAGGAGCCACGACACATCCAGTAAGGGTGATTGAATGCGCCCTGAGACTCCAGCCAGACGATAAACTCCGCCGTCGTCCACGGATTATCATCACAGCCGATAATAACTGCGCCATCAAACGCTCGCGCGGCACCGATACGACGCACAAACAAATCCTTGTCCGGAATATCGCCGCCATTCTGTGATTTTTGTAATGCATCGGCGGCACGACTTATGGTTTCTCGCAAACCAACGTATTCGATAAGACCGTCAACACTTTTTCCTGACAGCGCCGTCAGGGTTTCGTCCAACGGCTGCTTGCCCGCCAGTTTATTCAGTACCGTGGTGGCAAAGTTCGGATCATTTCCCAACGCGTCAGCCAGTTCCTGCAGGGTGTCCAGTGGCTCCAGTACGGAACCAACCAGCGCGGCAATCAGTTTGCGGACAAACTCCGCGTTTGTTGTCTGAAGCCCTTTAGCATCGCCTGGCGGCGTCGGTGTGGTCGGCGTTCCAGTGAATGCCGGGCTGTCCAGCGGCGCTTTGGTCCGTACCTCACCCATAACGGTTTTTACCGCCTTTGGTGTGGCCGCCAGCGCTTCGCTGTCACTGTCCGTGGCACTGCTTAATTTAACGATACCTTTTTTCGTCAGGCTTGCATCTTCCAGGGAAATCACGTCTGCGATATCCTCGGCCCGTTTCGCGGCCTCTTCGGCTCTGGTTGCCAATTCTCCGGCTGCAGCTCTGCTTTGCGCTGCCAGTGATGCGCTGGTATCAGATGCGGCGGCGTGGGTGGATGCCTCCGATGCTGATGACGAGGCGGCTGCCGCCGTTCTGGCTGTGTCAGCCGACGCCGCGCTGGCTGATGCCTCCCCGGCTTTTGTGGTCGCCGTACCTGCGCTGCTCTCCGCAGATGCTGCGGATGAAGCTGCCGACCAAAATTCCCCTTGAAAACCAGCCTGTCAGGGCTGGTTTTTTTATGCCTACAATTAAAAAGTTAGCTGATGCCAGAGACGTTATTTTGCATGAACTGATCGGACATCTTTCCTGTGCAGTGGTCAACGTAAAGTCAATGCAGGCAAATAACGTAAACCATGTTTGTACTAAAACAGAAAAAGCGCATCTACACCCTATACTGGAAAAAATGTTTGCAGTGGCAGGTAAATGAGTAAGCAATCTGTCGCAGCAATAATAAAACGTTCTGGTAAGGTAAACGGCCTACCACGCCTTTGTCGCTAACAATTAGCCTCCCTGTCGCCATAGGGTCGATAACGATCGGCTATTCACAACACGTTTTGTAGACAACGTACGGTGATTAATTACTCCTTCAGCCAGCAACTCGCTAATTGTTATTCAACTTCAGAAATTATAACTAATTGAAGCACCTACAAAATTATGCCCTGAATTTTTATCCGTAAGTGATCCATTCGAGAAATGCCGGATATAAGCTTCTGTAGAAAAAGCCCCAAAGTTCCAGCCAAGAAACGCTTTTTCTCCAAAGGTAAATGCAGAATTGACACGCATATCATCTCGCGACTTAGATTTTATATAAGCCCCCAGACCAATACCGGTATAGATACCAGCGAAATGAACCAGCGCCACATCCTTCGAGATACCCAATACGCCCTGGTTATATTTATTACAGGGAACGCTGCCAGAATGTTTACTGCAATCATCGCTACCCTTAGCCTTAAATCCTCCTAACTCCAGATTATTTCTTGCCTGTAAAAAGAAAAAATCGCTGGGTTCACTGTATGTCAGAAAAGCCGTATATAAGTGCTCAACCCCTCCTCTTCTTATACTTTCTCCCGCAGCAAAAGAGATCTGATGCTTGTTGCCCTTGCCAAAAAAAACATTATCATTAGCAGAACATGCGAATGCACAAGGTAATAATAGATATATAAATATTCTCTTCATATACACTCCACCACCATTTCAATGTCAATAGTTATTTTTAACCGGCTAACATATTTAAAATTTTCTACGCCACGCTTACGCTCACAGAAACGGCTGATATAGCATCCACACTACGTTCTCCCCTTGAGTCGCCCCAACGGGTGCTCAAAACGCCGCGAGTGTTGTTCAGGCACATCCAGGATAAGTTATAAGTGAATGACACTCATTTCTGACCACATTTTCATTTATGATAAGAATATCGTCAGAATCTCTTTATCGCATAAAAATACCTCTGCTATTGACTTAATATTTAATTTAACAGATGTCGCGGTTTATTCGTTCTGCTCAGATGTATTTCATTGACATTAATAAAACCATAAATAAATTCAGTTAAAATAATTTGTTAATAATGACAAGCTTTAGACGCTATGACTTTTAATAAGGAATTTCCTGCCAGTAAAGATAGTCTGGACTTACGGGTGCAAGGGCGCAGCAACATATGCCACACTTCTGTTATGTCACATTGCCCGAAAAAAGCGTCCAGACCAGTATTCAACTTCAGGGAGTATTCTGTTTTCTCTCACAACGGGTTGTTTTATCCTTTCTATCGTTCAGCTAATTACTCGCCTGTCACAGGTTTTACTACTTACCCATGCACTAATTAGGGTAAAATTTACGCGCTTGACAATGTGGCAAATCTGGACGATTTCCGCGCTGAAAACAATAATCATTCTAATAAAACTCAGGAGATACAGCATGCCTGAAGTAACACCTTTTCAGGTGCTTATTGTGGACGACCATCCACTTATGCGGCGAGGTATTCGTCAATTACTGGAACTGGACCCGGCTTTTCATGTCGTTGCCGAAGCGGGTGACGGGGCGAGTGCGATCGATCTGGCGAATCGCATTGAGCCCGATCTGATCCTGCTGGATCTGAATATGAAAGGTCTGAGCGGGTTAGATACCCTGAACGCGCTACGCCGGGATGGTGTGACGGCGCAAATTATTATTCTTACCGTCTCGGATTCCGCCAGCGACATCTACGCGCTGATCGACGCCGGCGCCGACGGTTATCTGCTCAAAGATAGCGATCCGGAAGTGCTGCTGGAGGCCATTCGCAAAGGCGCTAACGGCGGTAAAGTCTTTAGCGATCGGGTCAATGAATATCTGCGTGAGCGCGAACGGTTTGGCGCGCAGGAAGATCCCTTTAGTATCCTGACCGAACGAGAGTTAGATGTCTTGCATGAGCTGGCGCAGGGGCTTTCTAACAAACAGATTGCGTCAGTACTGAATATTTCTGAGCAGACGGTTAAGGTGCACATTCGTAATCTACTTCGCAAGCTAAACGTGCGCTCACGCGTCGCGGCGACCATTCTATTTTTACAAACACGCGGAATACAGTAACAAGCCAGGCCCGATGGCGCCACGCCACCGGGCCGTCAGGGTCTTATTTCTCCTGCGCCAGCCGGATACTGCGCTCTATCACCGCCCGCCGGGCGTCACCCGCCGGCAGCAGCTTCAGCATCATC
>NZ_SNMT01000015.1:0-112946 GCF_013350575.1 Salmonella sp. SG203 | reverse complement strand
CTGAGCGTGTTGCCGGAATGGTCGTCTAATAAAGTGGCTGAACTACTGCCATGGAACGTAGATCTCTCCAATAAATAAGCGTCAGTACGGTTCTCACTTACCGCTTACGTTATATCCATGGTATCAGGGATTTTAATCGCTGAATTTTCTTATATTATTTTAATTTTTATTAAATACCTGGCATATGGATATATTCATTATGAATGTTCTGAAGCGTTAAGAGGACTGAAAATTGGTGGTATCGGCGGTGGAATTCTGGGCGTGGGGATAGTATTGTTTAGACTTTTGGGAATAAAGGGATTTTAATCAGGGTAAGAGCCTTCAGGCTTGAGTTATTATTGAGAATAACCTTCTCGGCGGTAGTGAGTGGCTTCAGACCGATAAAGCCAGGGAGCATGGTGCGGATGTTCTCTCCTGTAGTGATAATCCTTCCGGACAAGCCTGCAAGCGGGGACTGGCCGAAAACAAAACTTATGCTACAGTACAGTAGTCCTGTTACAGGAAAGTGTAGGTGCCTGGCCGACAGCACTTTAAGGTGAATGGCTTAGCCATAAGGTTACTGATTTTATGACTATGCCCCTTGATATTTTAAACACGTTATGCACGTTTACGTGTTTTCAAACTTTCCAGCATTACCGCAATGATGATGATGACACCTTTTACAACCTGTTGGTTGTAACCGGAAATATTCATCAGGTTCATCAAATTGGAGATAATACTTAAGATCAGTACACCGAAAATAGTGTTGATCACATTACCACGACCACCTGCCAGGCTGGCCCCCCCCACAACAACCGCAGCGATAACATCCAGTTCAAAACCCACCGACAATACAGGTGAGCCAACACCAGTACGGGTAGAGGCGTGTGGTTCCGGGGAAGTCATCTTTTCAGTTTAATTTCGGCAGGTAATATCGACGGCATCTGATCTCAACCCCTTATGGAGTCAGCAAATGCCAAAACCACGATGGTCCATTGAACAGAAAAAGCAGCATGTTGCTGCCTGGCGCGCCAGCGGCCTTACACGCCAGCAATACTGTGAGCTCAACGATATTCCCTTCACATCCCTTCGCGAATGGCCGCAGGACGTTGCAAAAGCTGAACGGCGTACCAGCAAACCCGCCGTTCTTCCTGTTCATGTTGCAAGCCCTGTATCACCAACCGGGACACTTCCGCCTGTCACGAACGAGCCGATCACTCTCTTCCTGCCCGGCGGGATACGTATGTGCTGCCATCCTTCGCAACTGAATGATGTATTCAGGGCCCTCAAATATGTTGACGCCTGATAATGTCTTCCTTGCCGTTAAACCCGTCGATATGCGCCGCGGTATCGACACGCTGACGCAGTATATACAGGATGAACTCAAATCGACGTGGCACGAGGGCTCCGCCTTCGTCTTTGTCAACAAAGCACGTTCGCGTATCAAAGTCCTGCGCTGGGATAAACACGGCGTCTGGTTGTGTACCCGACGTCTGCATAAAGGCAGCTTCCGCTGGCCACGTGCAGATGACGCTGCCTGGCACCTCACTCCCGACGAATTTAACTGGCTTATCGCCGGGGTCGACTGGCAGCAGGTCAATGGTCACGACCTGGCTAAATGGCTCCCGGAAACACCTTCCGCATATACGCAAAACACAGCGATAACTCAGTGAAAAATAATGAATATCTATGCCTTAAGTGGTATGCTTTACGACATGGATATCTCCGCTCTCACCACGACAAATGACATCGAAAAACTGCGCGCTATGGCACTTGCCATGGTGCAAAAAGCCATGTCTGAGAATGCTGAAAAAGAGCGGGAATTACAGGCCAAAAGCCAGCGTATCCAGCTTCTGGAAGAAATGCTGAAACTGGTGCGTCAGCAACGCTTCGGTAAAAAATGTGAAACACTGGCCGGGATGCAGCGTTCCCTGTTCGAAGAGGACGTGGACGCTGACATCGCCGAAATCACTGCGCAACTGGATAAACTGCTGCCGCCCTCTGTTGAAGAAGACGACAAAGCGCCCCGTTCACGGCCGGTACGTAAACCTTTACCGGCCCATCTTCCGCGCGTTGAAAAGGTTATCCCGCCAGCCACTGACCATTGTCCTGAATGTAACGAACCGCTGCACCATATCCGTGATGCGGTGAGTGAAAAGCTTGAGTATATCCCCGCACGCTTCGTGGTGAACCGCTATGTGCGCCCGCAGTACAGCTGCCCCTGTTGCCAGAAGGTGTTCAGTGGTGAAATGCCGGCGCATATCCTCCCGAAAAGTGCCGTTGAACCGTCGGTCATCGCACAGGTGGTCATCAACAAATACTGTGACCATGCGCCCCTGTATCGTCAGAATAACATCTTCGCCCGCGCGGATGTTGACCTGCCAGAGAGCACGCTGTCAGATATGGTTGGTGTCGCAGGCGCGGCTCTGTCGCCTCTGGCGGAACTGTTACACAGGGAACTCCTCACCCGTGGCGTCATACACGCCGACGAAACCGGGATGCGTATCCTGGACACGAAAAAAGGCGGTAAATCACGTTCGGGTTATCTGTGGTGTTATGCCAGCGGAGAAAGAAGTGGTCCACAGATAGTCAGCTTCGACTGCCAGACCGGGCGTGGTCATGAACATCCTGAAAACTGGCTTCAGGACTGGAGCGGGACGCTGGTTGTCGACGGTTACCAGGCTTACCGGACGATGGCGGGTAAAACGCCTGGTATTATCCTTGCCGGATGCTGGGCCCACGCCAGAAGGGGCTTCGCCGACCTGTATAAAATGAACAAAGATCCACGGGCGGCCATGGCGGTGAAAAAGATCGCCGGGTTGTACAGGCTGGAGAAAAAGATCAGCAGCCGTCCCGTGGAAAAAATCCGCCAGTGGCGACAGCGTTATGCCCGCCCGATACTGGAAGAACTGTGGTCCTGGCTTGAGGAGCAGGAGCAAAGATGCCCTCCGGGAGGAGCATTACACAAAGCGATCGTCTACGCGCTGGCACGGCGCGTGGAACTGAGTCTGTTCCTGGAGGATGGCGCAGTTCCCCTGGATAACAATGTCTGCGAAAGAGCCATCAAAACTGTGGTCATGGGCAGAAAGTCGTGGCTGTTCGCCGGTTCCCGGATGGCGGGAGAGCGTGCGGCCCGGATAATGAGTCTGCTGGAAACGGCTAAGCTCAATGGTCTGGAGCCTCATGCGTGGCTGACGGAAGTTCTGAACAGGCTGCCGTTATGGCCCGAAGATCGTCTTAATGAACTGCTGCCACTGCCGGGGTTCATCTTCTCAGCTTAAGGGGCATAAATGCTGAGCGGGAAGGGGCAGAAAGCCGCCCTGTGACCTGCCAGCCCCCGGCAACTCCCGGTGTCAGGACTCACGCGCCTGACACCGAAAACCGCGGGAACCCACTCACCACGCGGCTTCAGCGTCGTGAGAAACCCGAGTCAGTACTCGCCCCCCATACAGCCATTCCCCTGGTCAGTACTTCAACCCCCGTCGCAAACACCCGAGTCAGTACTTCATCACCCGACCGGATTACCCTGGTCCGGTTAGCAGGCTGCAATCGGTGCGTCAAGATGTTATGACCGGAACGTCACGTAGAGGCAAGCAGTCCCGCCATACCACAAGCAAAGCCACTCAGCGCATAGACAGCAAATTTATACCAGCTCACACGAATACCAGCGAAGCGGGTGGCTGTTTCATTGGAACCGATTGAGATGACAAGACGACCAAAAACCGTATATTTATAAATAAAGTATGCAATGATAGCGAAGGCAATCAGGATATAGACAGGCATTGGCAGACCAAACAAATATCCCGTACCAAAATCTACGAGTGAGGTATCATCAATAAAGATCGGCTGTCCCTTAGAGACAATCAATGCCAGTCCCCGGGCAATGGTCATCATTGCAAGGGTAGCGATAAAGGGGGCGATATTAAAGGCCGTAACGAGGACTCCGGCACCGGCCCCCACAAAAGCACCGATAAACAGGCTGGCGAATACCGCAGGCCACAAACCAATTTCCGGGATAAGGATTGCTACGGCGACTGAAATCAATGCCATTACTGAACCTACGGACAAATCTATACCACCGGTCAGAATAACAAACAACATACCTAATGCAGCCAGGCCTAATGGCACACTCTGACGAAGTACATTGGTAACATTATCCCCACTGTAAAATTTATCTGATAGTAAACCAGCGATGACCAGCATCAACAGAAAAACAATCAGTGTGGAGTTATTCATTAAAAATGTGAGCACCCGTCCAGGTAATGAAGAGGTAATCGTGGATTGCGATGTTGTTACATTTTCCATTGTGTCTTTTTCCCCGTTCATACTAAAGCGCGTTTTGGAATTGCGTGTTTCATAATATTTTCTTCTGTGATCTCACCATCAGTGAGTTCACGTGTTATACTTCCTTCACTCATTACATATACCCGATGGGATAAATTAATAACTTCAACCATCTCGGATGAAATCAAAATGATAGCGTATCCACGTTGCGCAAGTTCATGAATAACATTGTAAATTTCCACTTTGGCTCCGACGTCCACGCCACGCGTGGGCTCATCAAGTATCAATACATCACAATTTGTATTTAGCCATTTCGCAATAACCACTTTTTGTTGGTTACCCCCACTGAGACTGGATAAAGGATCTTCTACTGAACCCAGTTTTATTTTCAGTTTTTGCCGATAATCTTCAGCCAGTTTTTTGTCCTGATAATGGTTAATAATTCCAAAGCGATAACAAACCTCTCTTATACGGGAGAGCGAAGTATTTTCACGAATACTTTGTGTCAGGATCGCCCCTTGTTCCTTACGGCTTTCTGGCACAAGACCAATACCATGACGCATTGCATCGACAGGATGATGAATTATTACGGGCTGACCATTTTTTTTCACCGTGCCAGTTGCCATGCGATCAATACCAAATAAGCAACGGGCAACTTCCGTTCGTCCCGCGCCGACCAGACCAGCAAGACCCACGATCTCGCCTTTGCGGACATAAAGGTTAATATTGCGTAACAACGCACGGGTAGACAGGTTCTCTGCACGTAAAATTTCGTCCTGTGATGGAACATTAAGTGGCGGATAGAGATTTTCGAATTTACGTCCAACCATTGCGGCAATAATATCATCTTCACTACATTTTTTTGGGTCAAGATCGCCCATAGATTCACCATCTTTAATCACGCTGATACTGTCGGCGATCATAAAAATTTCCTCGAGTCGGTGAGAAATATATAAAATAGTAACACCCTGTCCTTTTAACAGTTTTAACTGACTAAACAGAATTCGAATTTCTCGTTCAGACAAAACTGCTGTTGGCTCATCCAGAATCAGGATCTTCACATCACGCGCCAGTGATTTGGCAATTTCCACCATCTGTTGATATGCCACGCTGAGATTAGCGACTTTTTCTTCCGGTGAAATATCAAAACCCAGACGACTTAATATTTTGGCTGCTTTTTGATTCAAAACCTTCCAGTTTATAACCCTCTTGCCGAAGGTCAAATTATCAAGAAAAATATTTTCCGCAACGGTAAGATCCGGAGCCAGGGATAATTCCTGATAAATAATTCCAATATTATGCTCACGACTTTGTCCTGGCGAAGTAAAATGCACTTCCTCTCCATTAATATGTAAGGCACCGCCGTCTTTGATATAAATCCCGGAGAGAATCTTCATTAGAGTCGATTTTCCGGCACCATTTTCACCAACAATAGCGTGAATATTCCCATGTCTGACTTTCATGCTTACATTTTTCAGAGCATGGATCCCGCCAAACCTTTTTTCTACTTTGTCGATGACAATTGAATAGTCTTCCATCAGAAATGCCTCATTGATGCCATTTTAACATCGCAGCAGAGGTTAATCTCTGCTGCGATAGCAGATCAAAAAATAGAATCTTTGTTATAATATTTGCTGACGTTGTCTTTGGTGATTAGAATTGACGGAATATAAACGTAGTCAGGGAAATCTTTCTGGCCGTTCTGATATTTAGTAATAACATCCATGACTGTGTTTGTCAGCAGGTCCGGGTTGTTGGAGGCAGTGGCCTGAATATCACCTCGTTGAATGGCTTCCAGACCTTTTTTGTAGCCATCGTGTGAGAACACACTGACATTTTGTAGTTTATTTGCGGCTTTCAGTGACAACACTGCGCCCAGTGCCATATCATCCATTTCGCTGTAAACACAGTTAATTTTATCTCCCTGAGCAACAATAAGGTCTTCCATCGCTTTCAAACCACCCTGTTGGTCCCAGTTACCCCAGCCCTGGCTTAATACGTTTACCTGAGTATGATTATATTTACGCAGTTGTGCTTCCATCACGCCTCGGAAGAAATTAGCACGCCTGGCTTCACCAACCAGGTTGCCCTGGTTACCACTGATCAGGACACAGTTCAGTGGTTTATCACCGAATTTTTCAACAGCGTATTCGCCTATCAAAATGTTGTTTTTGGCGTTGTTAGCCTGCACACGGGTAACGACGGGGGCATCAAGAGAGATATCACTGTCCAGTACAATGACCGGGATATTTTTACTCCTGGCAATTTGTGTAATACGTAATCCGGCTTCAGGATCCTGTGGGTTCAGAACCAGATAATTAATACCCTGAGCCAGCATATCTTCCACGTCGGAGATCTGCTTGTTCAGGTCACCACGCGCATCGGTAGTAATTAACTCATAACCGTGTTCTTTCGCGTGAATTTTCATGTATTCTGTCAGGCCATTGAAAAACGCACCATTCAGAGTTCGGTTGGCAAAACCGATTTTAATTTTGTCATCTGCGTGAGCTATGGCAACGACAGAAGTCAGGGCAAGTGTCACGCCCCAGACGAGTTGTTTTAATTTCATCTTGTTTTCCTTATATATGGATACAGAGTTGCCTGTAGTAGATATATCAGAGAGTAAAATCATCATGACAATACCCGTCGCGCTTCAACTTGCTGGCGATAGAGTAAACGCCAGTGTTGTAAACGATCCTGTAACGATTCCCAGCGCTCCACATCAGGTAAATAGCGGTGATGAACTGGAGGTTTTACACACACTGTTTTTTCATCTGCTCCGGCTGCCAGTTGAGCCAGCCGTGCGGCTCCCAATGCGCCTCCAGCTTCACCACCTTCGTGGGTGATAATAGGCATATACAGAACGTCAGCAATTAACTGTGCCCAACAGGAACTGCGTGCGCCACCACCAACCAGTGAACATTCTGTCAGTTCAGTACCGGACTCACTCAGTACCCGCAACCCATCAGCCAGACCGAAAGTCACGCCTTCAATCACGGCATAACCAAGATGTGCCCGTGTGGTTATGTGGTTCAGACCATGGAATGCTCCCTGTGCCCACGGATCATTATGCGGTGTCCGTTCCCCAGAGAGATAAGGTAAGAAGAGAGGGGATTGTTCACGTTGCTCATCGGTCATCTGCTCCACTTCCGCCATCAGCGTATTTTCATCACTACCAACTAACTGACATAACCAGCGTAACGCACTGGCTGCGGTGAGCATAACGCTCATCTGATGCCAGCGGTTCGGCAGGGCATGACAGAACGCATGTACAACAGATTCTGGATCAGGCCGGTAGCGATCATTAACAGCAAATAGTACCCCGGAGGTTCCCAGTGAAAGAAAGGCATCTCCAGTATTTACAGCACCGATCCCCACGGCACTTGCTGCGTTATCACCACCACCTCCGGCAATAATCACCCCATCAGACAGGCCCCATAGAGCAGCGATATCAGCACTCAATAAACAACTGATTTGAGAGCCTTCAACCAGTCGCGGCATCATGGTACGGTTTAAACCACAGGCGGCAAGTAAATCATCTGACCAGTCGCGTCTGGCCACATCCAGCCACATGGTACCCGCGGCATCAGACATATCACTGACCATCTCGCCGCTCATACGCCAACGCAAATAATCTTTTGGTAACAACACATATGCGATTTGCGTGAAAATATCAGCTTCATGCTCCGCGACCCATAACAGTTTCGGCGCGGTAAAGCCAGGCATCGCCAGGTTACCGGCTATACGATACAACTGTGGTGAATTGCGGGTCAGTGTTTCACACTGTTCTGCACTGCGGGTATCGTTCCATAAAATACAGGGACGTAATACTTCGCCACAATGATCCAACAACACCGCGCCGTGCATCTGACCAGACAGGCCAATAGCGCGGATATCTAACCAGCGTTTACCCACTTTGCGGCGTAACTGAGCCAACGCCTGGTTCAGGGCCCGCCACCACTCTTCTGGTTGTTGTTCTGACCAGTGAGGATGAGGTCGCTGCACTGTCAGTGGTGCGCCCGTGACTGCGATAATAACCCCATGATCATCCAGCACAAGTGTTTTAATCTCCGATGTGCCTGCATCAATTCCCAGATACATAACCAGCCTCTTCCAGTCGTGTTACGGTGTCGCGCAGCAACCAGGCAAAGCGCACATTATTGGTCAGAGGGCCAAACAGAGCCTCACTGGCACTGAACTGTGCCAGCGCATCATCAGATGCCAGCAGGGCGTGCAGTACATCAGCGTCCAGCACACCGTCCTGGTATGAGTATGGCAATTCACCACGATGCCAGCGTTGCAGAAACAGGAAAAACAGGGCTGGTAATACCGCTGTCGCACGTGGCTCATCACCGCGCTGATAACATTCCAGCAGCGTTGGAGTAATAAAACCAGGGATCTTCGACAGGCCATCAGCCGCAACTCGCTGATTTGTATCCCGAATATAAGGGTTACTAAAACGTGACAATACAACATCACGGTAGTTTTCCAGGTTCAAGGGACTGGGTGACAGGGAAGGGATCACATCTTCGGTGACATAATCCCAGGCCAGCTGGCGAATAGCATCAGTTTGGGTACTTTCGTGGATATAAGACTGCCCCAGCAGAGTACCAGCCCAGGCAATACAACTGTGGCTGGCGTTAAGAATACGAATTTTGGCTTCTTCCCACGGTAGTACAGATTCTACCATTTCCACGCCAGCGTCTTCTAATTTTGGGCGACCCGCGATGAAGTCATCTTCAATTACCCACTGAATGAAGGCCTCCCCCATTACTGGGACACTATCTTCTATACCAGTGACTTCACGTACACGTTCAGCTATATCGTCAGTTGGACGCGGAGTAATACGATCAACCATGGTGTTTGGTGAAGTGGTCTGATCACGAACCCATTGATACAGTTTGGTATCCTGGCGTAATTCCAGAAATGTGAGAAAACCATTGCGGAAACGTTCGCCGTTATGTCGCAGATTATCACAGTTCAGTAACGTCACAGGTCCGGAGTGTTTAGCCATACGTTCATGCAACACACGAGCCAGAGCACCATAAATAGTACAGGCTCCACCAGACAGGTCTGCCTGAATATCAGGGTGACGTGGATCAAGTTTATGCTCAGTATCGAGGTAGTAACCACCTTCTGTCACAGTAAATGAGATCACTTTAGTATTTTCATCAGCGCCCTGTACCACTAATTCGCTGATTTCACTGTCCCACGTCAGTACCTTGCGGATTGAACGGATTGTTTCGTACTGTCTCGCTCCTTCTGGCGAAACGGTTTCCAGTACGTATTCTCCTTTCTGAGCAGCCAGTGAAGCGAGAATCTCGCTGGCGTCTTCACGGATATTCCCCAGTGCAATACTCCACCTGTCATCACCTTGTTGCATAAGCCTGTGCAGGTACCACGCCTGATGCGCACGATGAAAAGAACCTGCCCCTATATGCATCCAGACTGCTTTTTCTTTGGACATAATCCCCGCCTTATTGAACATTTGACAATTTAAAGAGCAAATACTCACATGTTGGATTTATGTTAATGAAAGCGGACGACACATTTCTGTGAAGAAAACCACAAATATAGCATTTGCCCCAATCCGTAGCATTTGCCCGGATGTTTAATAAATAATATACGGGTAAAATGCCGTCATGTTGCTAAGGGAAATCACCAATGAATAAAGAAGAAAAAAAGCAGGAACTGGCCGCACGTGCTGCCTGGATGTACTACGTTGCCGGACTCACTCAGATGGATATTGCCAGTACACTGGGATTATCACGGCAGGTGGCGCAACGATTGATCTCAGGAGCCCGGGAAATGGGAATGGTCACAGTGAACATAAGCCATCCTGTCACAAACTGTATGATACTGGCCAATAAATTACAGAAACACTATGCCCTTACTATGTGCCGGGTAGTGCCCTCCACCGGACTTGAAAATGATGCTATCCAGCAGATGCTTGCGGTTGAAGGTGCAGAAGTAATGGCACAGTTTATTGCTGAGGACAAACCACAGGTATTTGGTATCGGTTCCGGCAAAACACTGAGAGCTATTATCGACGCCCTGCCATCATTTGAGCGTCCGCAGCACCAGTGTATCTCAATGATTGGTGCCATTGCCCGTGACGATTCCGGAACTCGTTATGATGTTCCTTTAAAAATGGCGGAGAAGATGCAGGGTAAATATTTCTTTATACCGGCTCCCCTCTACGCAGACAGCCCGGAGGATAAGTTCATGTGGTGCCAGCACCAGCTCTATCAACGGGTTGCAACACGAGCGCTAAATGCAGATATCACCTTTCTCGGCATTGGTGAAGTGGGTATTGGATGTCCCCTCAACGCCGAAGGCTTTATCACTGATGAACAGGTAGATAGACTGGAAAAACAAAATGTAGCAGGCGAAATGCTCGGCCATTTCTTTACCCATGAGGGGGAACGTCTGAAGGGAGAACTGGATACACTGTTAACCAGCGTGCCTCTGTGTAGTCATACTCCACGTCAGGTCTTTGGTTTTGCCGGTGGTGAAAAAAAATACTATGCAATCCGGGCTGCTTTAACCGGAGGCTGGATTAATGGCCTGGTGACGGATGAAGACACAGCAATAAAACTTCTGACTGACATTAAATAATAGTAAGCGTCTTCCCGGTGCTATCTGGTAAATTTCTGATACGTTAGACAATGTATCCACTACTAAATAATTGTAGGCGCCAAAAATGTGAGATATACAGAAAAGTGCCACACTGGGCAGACCTAAAGATTTCTTCAATTATCCTACTGAATTTAAACCACGGCTACCTGCTCCCGTGGTTATTTCGTTAATCATTATAAACAGGTAGACAGAATGACCGAATCCAGTGGTTACAAATCAGTCCAGGTCTTTATCGACGTTGACGTCGGTAAAGGCACTCATCACGATGTTGCCGTTAATCCCTCAAGTATGTACCTGTTCGATAAAATGTTATCCAACAACCAAAATAAACTCAGGTTACTCCCCGGGAAATCCGTAACGTAAGGATTACTTTACAGATGAGAAGTTCCAGGGCAACATCATGCCCAGTTAATTTGAGAAGGGCCCCCAGTGACGGTAGCAATTCATCAGGACGTTCTTTGAACATGACAATAGCCGCTTAATATGCAAACTTTCTCATTACCATACTCAAAAATAACGTTCTGCCAGAATAATTACCATGGAAAAAAGAAGAATAACAATACAACACCATCCGTATAAAGAAAACACTTAATCAGTCTGTCCTGTTTATTGGCAACGAAGAAAAGAAAGGCTGTCTCTATAATTACAAAAGGATGCCAGATGACAGGCAATTGTTATGGGTAAGTATCAATAACTGTTCCTAATTCATGCAGCCAGTGAAAGTCAACAAAAAAACAACGGGTAAGATGGAAGTGGTGTAACGTCCGGTTCCGCGGCATGGAGAATCGACGGTTCATCCCTGCCGGGGTCACAAAAACAGTTATGCGGCTGGCAGCCTGATGCGGTCAACAAAAAGAGGGCGTTTTTTATGCCCTGTGATGCACTGCGAATCAGCAGAAAACCATCACGGATAAAAAAACAAAGAACCACCAGATGCCACGATGACGTATGCTGATTCAGGGAGTCGGTAAGTTGCTGCGCCAGACCGTATGCATGAGCCGGGCGCAGCCGGCTGATAGTTGTTCATGCCTGAATCAGCCAGTGGCGCATTCTACCTTTGTCTTGCGGCAACTCAACACTTTTCGTCAGCTATCGGATTCTTCCGACACCTGTGCAATATCCTGGGACTTGATTATTTACCGCAGCAGGACATACGCTGATTCATCTTTCACCAACAACGCGTTACAGTTTATGACATCAATGAAACCACAATTTCTCAGGGTCACCGTTCTGGCAGGACTGCTGTATTCTTTCATGGTTTCCGGCGCGATGGCTGGCAATTATCGAGGATGTGAGTACAAACGCCGACATCTGGAGCACCAGTTAGAATATGCGCAGGCATACAATAACATTCACCGGATGGCCGGGCTGCAAAGAGCTCTCCGTCATATTGATGAATACTGTACTGATGGCAGATTGCCGGAGCAAAAAGACAGAAAAGTCGCCGAAAAACAGCAAAAAGTGACAAAGCGTCAGTATGAGCTGGAACAGGCCCGGATATCCGGGAAAAGTGAAAAAATCGCTGACAGGCAGGCGAAACTTGCTGAAGCCCGGAAAGAACTGGCGCAGGCGCGTGCTGAATTGAATCACTGATACCATTATTACATTTTCAGAAACAGGAAGTATTATGGATATAAAACAATGGTTACACTTTGACAGGATGATTACTCCCGGAATAATTAAGAACGTTTACTGGCTATTGCTGTTCTTCACCATTGCCAGCGGAATACTGGGGATGCTGATGAGTCCATTCACGAGTCCGATCACCCTTGTTATTCTTATTCTGAGCATTATCGCGCTGCGTATATCATGCGAAATGATTATTCTGATGTTTAACATTTACCAACAGCTTAAAAAAATTGCAGATAATATTCCTGCTGGAAATACAGAAAAAGCCGATATACCTGATTAAGAAATATCCCGTCAGGAAGCATACTGCCCGGTTTCCTCCAGTTCCCTGCGGGTCAGCGCCAGTATCAGTGACGTCCGGCGGGTACTCTGTTGTGGCGTTCCTGCCGGCAGATCGTAACGCAGGGTATACAGTCTGCCCCGGGGATTAAAGAAATCAATCACCAGTACCGAATGACCGTTAACCCGGGCAGTCCGGTAATTCAGCGTGATACAGGCTGCCCCCATTCTGGTGCGCAGCACGGCAACTTCTTCCCTCACCATCTCCGCATATTGTTCTGTATCCGCAGGCAACATCACTTTTTTCACATCTGAGCTCACTATTCTATCCAGTGCCGGGCAATGGGGCCGCATCCCAGCGCACGGGCAACTTTATCAATATGACGCAAATCATTCGCTGACAATATCAGTGTCCCCGCAGGCTTTGGTGGAACCTGCTGTTGACACCATGCTATACGCTGTACGATCCGTTCTGCAGTGAGGGTATCGTCGGTCTCAACAAGAACACTGCGCCAGCGACAGGCAGCCCTTCGCCATAGTTTCCTGTGCTCAAGATTCCGGGCGATGGCATCATCGGGTAACGTTGGGTTTTTACGCTTTTCTTCCGGCATATCCCCTCCTTTACCACCGGAGCATCTCAGCCACCGGGAAAGTTGTCCAGCGCTTATTGTCTTATTTATGACCAGATAATAATCATGATCGACAGTGATCCTGATACTGTTGCCAGTCAGACAGTATACGGTTATTGATTCACCAGCCTTATAAAAAACATTGTAAATGATCGTTTTCACCGATCGATGATAAAAAAATGATCGTTCCTAACTATTTTACATTTCCTTTAATCTGCGGGAACATGAAAATAGTTTATTTTCCGGCTGTTTTACAGCCCTCTGAGGAGTAGCAGCTATGAGTAAAAATACTGTAAACCGTTCCTGCACTGCGGGTATTCCTGATTTCCTTCCGCGCAAGAAAGACCCAAAAAACCAGGCACAGCAGAAAGAAGATATGTGGCCTGAAATTAATCCGTGGAGCGTTATGTTTTCTGTTCTCGGTGCGGTAGTTTCTGTAATTCCGGACTCCAGAACAGAAACCGAAACAGTATATTATTACAGAGATAATAATTACTGAAATTTCAGGCTGCCATATTCGGCAGCCTGATGAGTAATTTTATTTCTTCATGCCTTTAGTGATAACTGATTTACCGGCTCCCTTAACAATACCACCACCTTCTTTTCCTATATCCTGTGAAATTTTACCCGTATCAGATATCCCATTATTGATAAGATTGCCAATCGCGACCCCCGTCCAGCTAATCATCGCAAACCAGCCCATCGGGAACACCATATACATCGTGCCCAGGACAATGTTCATAATCCAGCCATCATTCACTGACTTCGTAAAATTCGTGATGCTGTCATAGGTCATTATCAGCAGTTTGTCATCAAGCCATCCTGCCACCTCCCACCAGAACGAGATGAATATCAGCGCAAACTGCGCAAAAGTGATGGTCACAATCGTCTTCGGGTCATAGGCACTGAACATCAGCAGCACAGGAATGCTGACAATCACCATCATCTCCAGCAACGCCTGAACTATCGGCAGGGCCAGTTTCAGTGCGTCAAACCCCGGCTGGGAGTCAAGTTGTTTCAGGGTTGCCCCCACGGTCATATCAAGCCGGGTTGCAACAGCCGCTCCCCCCTGCGGATTATCGTTACTGCCCAGAATATAGGTGTCATTCCCTATTGAGCGGCGGACGTTCTGCGGACTGACCAGCCAGCGCAGTGCTGTTTCCTCCCAGTCCTTACCTACCTGCCGGCGTAAGTCGTTAGTGACTTTCGGTGACATGCTGGCCAGCACCCGGTCCTTCAGTCCCTTTTTCGCATCCAGCCACCACTGTTTGCAGGTCGGATAGCCCCCGTCCCCCGTGTTCGCATACCCGGCATCCCGTTTCTCATCCCACCGCCACGCCTTTTTCGGCTGCTTCGATGTGTAAGTGTCGTAATATCCTTCCGTGTTCATAAAATAATCGCTGCCAATCCAGCCCACTGAGTTAATGGTTTTGTCCGTCAGGGACGGGTTGCTTTTTTTCAGCCTGTAGTACGCCCGCGCATAACAACTGTTGGCGAACTCCTGAAGCTCCTGCGCCAGCATCGGGTCTCTCAACTGGCTCTGCTGTACTTCAAAACGTAGCTGACGGATTTGCCCTCCGCAGGGAATGGACGCCGTCATCGCCTGCGTCACCCCTTTCGACAGCCTGTGAATCAGGTACCACCAGACGGAAATATTCGCTGTCTTCCCTCCCAGGTCATTCACTACTGAACTGTAACCGGAGGTCTGGGGTGTGGCCACGGACACATGACACTGTTTCGCCCGGCTGCTGTCAAACTTCATCGCGCTGATATCCACCGGAACAACCGGCAGTACGCAGAACAGGATCACCAGATACGGCACATACAGCGCATGCTCCAGCCGAGGCTGCAGCAACAGTCCCTTATTCCCTTCATCAAATCCCTCTTCCCGGGTTTTCAGCCAGACGGCCGTACATTTGAACACCAGAGGCAACAGGTATAACCCTGTACCGAAAATGATGTTCCACATCGCGTTGTTCAGTACCCAGCCGAAAAACACCAGAATGTACTCAATAATACTATTCGCGGTCATGGTGTATCCTCAGGGTACCTGTGTCCAGGTGTTGTATTCAGACAGCGCTATCAGCAGGACGGGGATGATTTCCGTGCGGAACAGCGCGAACTGCGGGTTCGGATGCCCGGAGGCCCTGAGCTGTTTCAGGTACCACCGGCGTAGTTCTCCCGGCCACCCCCAGAACCCCGCAAGAATGCCGTACAGTACCATCCGCCAGGCCAGTAACGACCACCGGGCATGGAACAGCCACTGCCGTACCGCGTCTCCCTGTGGGTCCCGGAGCACGATGGCCACCAGTAACATCACCAGCATGCTCAGCAGCACGCCCCAGAGGATCACACGAAATGACACCGCTGAACCGTGTCGCAGCCAGCGACCGGCCCGCCGGGTTCCGGAAACGACTGAAATCAGAAAAGGCGTTTTCATCATTCATCCCCCTTCTGTTCAAGCGCGCCCATCTTCTCATCAGCACCATTACCCTTCTGCATCAGCTGATTCCCGCTGTTACGTATTTCCTGACGCTCCAGCGTCTTCAGCAGGCTGTTACTGCTGATAGCCCGGCGAAGCTCCATCTCGTTCTTCAGGGTTTCCAGTCCCCTGTCGAGCGAGTCAATACGCCGGTCGCCCTCCTCGATGGCCTGCTTCTGTGCCGCCGCATTCGGTTCTGACTCCCCGGTCGTCAGCATCTGCCGCATGGCCAGCGCGGTCTCAATGGTGTCCGCCATCGCCAGCTCGCCCGCCAGCCGCTGTACCAGCGCGTTCCGGTCCGTGTCATCACGCAGCGCCTCAATCACCCCCCGGGTGACCGCCAGACCACCGGTTTTCAGTTTGCCGAGCTCTTCCGCAGAGGGTGCCCCACGGCTGTTCACCAGCCGGTTCAGCGTCTCCAGGTTCGTTTTCGTCGCCTCATCCAGCATCGGGCCAAAACCGGTACCGGCCACCGACGCGCCCGGCGCATTATCTTCCCCGCCACTCTGACACTTCGACGGGTCCGTACAGGTGCGGATACTGCGGTCGCCCAGCACCTTCACCACCGCCGCAGCCGCCTCTTCCGCGTTACTGAATATCCGACAGGCCGAGCCGTTACACCGGTTTTTCGGTACACTGCCGTTACTGTTGACCAGCTGGTTATTCATCATGTTGTACCCGGCTTTCGCCAGGTCGTGAGTGGGCTGTATTGCCGGCTGCCCCTTCCCGCCGGCTTTCTGCCCCCCAATCCAGCGGGCCCCCTCTTCTCCTGTGGCGTTATCCTTCGCCTCCTCCGCCTTCAGCGCATCCCCGCCGCTGCGGGTCACCGCATCACGGTATTCATCACCGACCGCCGAATCCGTCCATGCCCGGTCTCCCATGGTGTAGTCCGCCAGTTTCTTCGACATGTTTTCGCAGTTCAGCTTTGAGCGGTCAAAAGAGAGGCCTGCCTGCGCCACGCCGTTGGTTATCATGTCGTACAGTCCCGGATTGGCCCGCTGAACAATCATCGCCGGCATGCTGGTCACTGCTCCCGTGGCACCCTGCATCACATCGCCCATCAGGTCCTTAAATCCGCTGGTCAGTCCGTTCAGCTGGTTGCTGACGGTGGTTTTGATGTCAAAGTTGCCGCACATCAGGTCGCTGTTGATACCCGCCTTCAGCCCCAGGAGCTGCATGCTGTTGCTGGTCGGCGGCTGTGATATCACCGACCCGCCGCCAATCGAGTAGAACAGACCGTCGCTGACGGCATTACCGACGGCATCGCCCGCCGTCTTTCCGGCTCCGGAAAGAGAAGGCAGCGAAATCGCTGATACCTGTCCGGGCAGCATCATTCCGGTTGCCATCGTCAGGGCTATGACCGGTGCCAGAAGAGGCCGGGAAAATCGTGTTTTTTGCTGTGTTGCCTGCTGTGTTGTTTTCATCGGGTACCTCAGCTGAAATCGGTGCTGTAAAGAAACTTCTGACCGCGCGGCTTGCAGCAGCTGTACGGCTGCCACAATGTCCAGGCGTAGTTGCCGTCTTCCGCCACCTTCCCGCCCGTATCCGGAAATACCGTGCAGGACTGTGAAGCGGCGGGGGTAAGACGCTGCCATCTGTGGTTTCTGGTGCCGGTGTTTTCCGTCACCGGGTCCGGCGGCCAGTAGCCCGGCCGGTGTTTTCCGGTCAGCGGCTGGTAAACGTGTACCTGTCCGCTGCGGGTGATGATGTCCGCCACCCGCTGGGCGATGACGGCTCCGGCCTTATAGTCATCCTGCTGGGTGACAAAACCACTGCGCGGATAAACGTTGCCCCACATGTTTCTGTCGGTCATGCTGCCGATTTCCCGCTTACCGGGTATCAGCGCTTCCGGGTACAGGGCTTCAGGCAGACCCGTGCGCCAGGCCAGACTGTCCAGCGTACTCAGAAAATAGGGAGCCATTGGAGTGGCGGCACTTTTACAGGAATACCCCGGTATCTGCCCGCCGATAAGTGAAGTGCCCGGGTGGCCAATGGCGTCCGCATACTTGAATCTCGTACTCAGCAGGCTC
This sequence comes from Salmonella sp. SG203, assembly GCF_013350575.1. NCBI lineage: Bacteria > Pseudomonadati > Pseudomonadota > Gammaproteobacteria > Enterobacterales > Enterobacteriaceae > Salmonella > Salmonella sp. SG203. The sequence continues at coordinate 94,995 of NZ_SNMT01000015.1, read as the reverse complement.
TCACTGCCCTGCGGCCGTTTTGCCGTGGACTGCCCGCCGCCGGCACTCAGCCCGGCCAGCCCGGAGCTGATGGCATTCTCAATCCCGCCCGACGCGCTGCTGACCGTCTTCATTTCCGTCCAGGGGTTTTCTCCCCTGTCCTGGTAGACGGATACCACCGCTTCCGGGATGAAATGCTCCACCTTCACCGACGTTTTCACCGTGCAGCCAAAGGGCGTGCAGAACAGCCAGTAGCAGATACCCTTCACCCGCCAGCTGATACACGAGGGCGAGGCGCTGCCGGCAATCAGGGTGGCGGTGTTCACCGCCGCTTCAGTAACAGACGGAATGCCGGCTGCCAGCATCAGGGCCAGCGCCACCGGTTTCAGCCGGTATGACAGACTGTGACGTGTCATCGCTGACCCTCCCGGATTTTGTGACTACGGAACAGTTCTTCCGCCACCACCACATCGGCAGTGCCATAAACCACATACCGGTCGTCAGACACCACCGCCGGGTATTTTTCCAGCCCCAGTTGCCAGGCCTTCAGCAGTCCCCGGTAAGCCTGCGCCAGTTCAGACTGCTTCTGCTGCCAGCCTGCGGAATGAATCACCGCCTGCGCCCGGCGTTCTGCTTCTCCGGGGTCTGACGTCAGGGAGCCAAACAGCGTCTGCTGCAGCTGTTCCGGCGCATCAAGCCAGACCACGCGGGTATCGCCGGTCACGCCTGCAGGCGGATGCACATGGTCGGTGTACACCACCATCGCCGCCCGGGACGGCAGCAGTACGCTCAGTAACAACGGGGAAATAATGAGATTACGGGACACGTGTCCTCCGGATGTGCGTCATACATCCGGGCATTGTGTTAGGGAACGAAGAAAAATTCAGCGGGGAAATCAAAATCCATTTCTGATAATTTAAATGGACTGTTTTCTGAACCAGGTAACCTGCATGAGTAATCGTAACAAAAAGAATAAACAAAGAAGCCAGCCCGTCACGCCGGACGCCATTATGGCAGTCGTCCGGACGCTGGAATCTCACACCAGTGGCCCGCATGAGGCGCTGATGGTGCTGGCCGCCACGGCGCACTCATTCATGACATCGCTGGATATTGACTGTATTGAATCCCGCACATCAGACGGGCACGGAATAACGCTCACCCGCACTGATGACGATGACGTCGGGGATGAGCAGGAAACGGGGTCGAAACTACACTGAGCAGTACGGTGCCTGTGACCACTGCATGCGCGCATCGATGCCGATCACGATTTCGATCTCATGCGAATATGCAGACCACGGGTGCAATAAAAAACTGGAATTATCCGTTCTGCCTGTGCAAAAGTCAGAGTCCACGATAATCACGGGGAATATCTGTCAGCATTACTCTGTCACCCCGGTGGATTGCGGTTGCACATAACCGGAGAGAACCATGTCAGGCAATAACAACGACGACAGCGAAACGACATACTGTGAAATGAACGTCAGTATGGAGGCACTGAACGACCTCCACTGCCTTCTTGACACGTACTCAGAAAATCTGCAGGAAAAGCTGCTTCTGCTGGCCGTGGCGACCCACGCCCTGATGACCACACAGGACATTGAGTACTTTGAGTCCCGCCTGCCCTGCGGGCACAGGATTCAGTTTATTAACGACGAAGCACTGGAGGGGCTCTCCTCTCCTGAAAATCACACACCATACCTGCACTGAGCCTCCCGGCTCCATGCCGGACAGCCACTACGCAGATACCGGAAAAACCAGTACCCGGGGTGTCAGCGTTAACAAATGGTGACATCTTTACAATGGTGTTACACGGTATATATTCGACAGATATGTCCGCCTGCTACCTGGGGTACTGAATAATGATCGTTCCTGGTACCCACTGAAGATATCCATAAGCCAGTTCCCGTTCATCACTGTCGTAATGATAATACCTCCAGTGGTTCACCACCATTGAGTTTATCCTGCATATCACAAATGAATTTATCAATCTGACTGTTGGCAAAGAACTTAATTCCGACCAGTTTCACATCATCATTTTCGTCAATCAGTATAAGGTTTTCATCATTCAGCTTTTCCAGCATCTCCTCTTTCCATTTATCATCCTGTAACCGATCATCTCCTTTCGGTTCAAGGAATACCTGCCAGTATGCATTGTCTGATTTGCTCGTCAGAAGCAGAATGAAGTCCGGCATAAAACCCCTGGCACCCTTAAATTCTGTCAGCTTAAAACGCGTTGACTGTTCATCATTACGTATCAGATAAATATCATCGTAGCGGGCTTTCAGTTTTTCCATAAACGACCCGAGCACTTTCACCAGTTTATGCTCAAGCTGGTTGAGTATCGCGTTGTCATACACATACCATTTTTTACCGATGGTCTGCTCTGCGGTGATTTTCTGATTAACAATCACGGACGGGTCAATGTGCAGGCTGTAATCTTTGATCACTTCACTGAGCGCCCGGCTGGTAAACCGGTGCGTACCTTTCTCTTTCCTGTCATTGTGCCGCACGCTCTCTGAAATACGGAGCAGGACGGTTTCCAGCAATAACAGTTTTTCTTTTGCCGGGACCGCGGTAAAGTCCAGTGACTCCGGGACATTAACGTTAATTATCAGTTGTCCCAGATAGTCCTGGCTGTGGATAAATTCCGTCACACTGCTGAGATTCGGGAAATACCGTTTCAGGTTAGCCAGTTCGTAGAAACGGATTTTCTGCATCGCTTTACGGTAAAAACGTTCATCCAGAACCAGTGTCTCCAGCTTCGTGTTGCTGTGCGTTGAGGGTCCGGAAAGGTTATCCAGCGATTCTTCACTGGCGGTCAGGTACTGCACCTCAAAGCGGGTTTCCAGTGAGTAGGTTTTCCAGCAGCGACTGCGACTTTCAATTTCTTCCACCTCGTTGAAAAACAACCTCCCGGACTGGTAGACAACTGATTTTTTAAATTCCGCCTTTAATTTTGCATGCTCGACTTTACCGCTGCCATCCTGATGCGCGTCAATATCGGCCTGTTCAAGGGATTTATGCAGCGTTTTGATGTAAGCAGGCTCATTGATGGTATGGTAATGCAACTGCTCCAGTACACTCAAATCCCGTGCACTGGTATCAAACCGGCGGGTAAAACTGCGCTGACCGTCATAACAGAACGGGTAATACCGTGCGCCACGCCCGATAAGCTGCGCCTCACTGTCTGTGCCGGTTTTACTGTTGCCCGCCTGTTCACTGATACGGACAATGTCATAGAGATTGAGAACGTCCCAGCCTTCATTGACTTTGGCCACCGCGAAAACGGCCCTGATCGGATTATCCGGTTCTTCCAGGGTATTCAGCAGGACGGGGTTTTCTTCCAGCAAATCGGATTTATTGACGTTCAGCAGGTTAAAGTCGTTAAAATCTTCCTGTATCTGACCGATAACCGCGATCAGATCGCTCTCAGCATAACGCGCTGTCACTTTATGCCAGATACTGGTGTCTGAACTGAGCTGCGCTTTTTTATTCACCAGATGACGTCTGACGCTGTCCGGCGTCAGGGTTGCGATAAGCAGAGAAAATTCCGCCTGCATGGCACAGGATATGGCAATTTTATTCGATTTAAACAGAATAACCGGTTTGAAGCCATTGATACCATGATCTGCCGCCACCAGTTTACGGTACTGGCTCAACAGAACGGCATCAAGCATCTTGTCAGTATCGTTCTGACTGGCTTCCAGCAGCATAACCTTTTTGGAGTAGCCATCCGCCATGAACTGTTTCAGATCATACTGATACACCACTTTATTATGATATTTTTGCCAGATTTCCTTTTCGCTCAAATTAATAGTGGCAGTAAACTCCAGCAGCCGGTTTTCCGGACGCAGCGCCAGAATGTTCTCAATCGTACGTTCCCACGTCAGTTCCTCATATTCGGCAGAATTTTTCGCCTTCCCCCTCGCTCTGGTTTCAGCACTAAAATGATGAGCCTCATCCCCGAGCAGAACAAGCGGAATTTCACGTAAATCTTCATACGTGATGCTGTTTTCACGGTAACTGTTCAGCTCATCATGCATTTTATGGATGGTTGAAAGCTTCAGGTAAATCGTGTTGCACTCAGGGACAGACGGGAACGTTTCCACAGGCGAAATCGTGATTTTTTCTCCGTCGATTTCCAGCTCCTGACTGAATAGATACTTCGGTGATCGCTGGTTGAGAAGATTCTCACGGGTTTTTTGAATAATCGCGTCGGTGTGCACGAAGAAGATGAAGTTCTGATACCCGTGTTCTTTAAACAGACAGAGTATCGCCCCTGCCATGACCATGGTTTTTCCCGCCCCCGTAGCCATATGAAACAGCAGATGCCGGTAATGTATTGCCGCTTCTGCGGGATTGCGCTGCGTGTAATGGAGATAACGTAGCGCCGCATGCTGATACGGGCGTAGCGTATCTTTCAGGTTCGCCTGAATGTAGTCCGGCGTTTCATAGCGTTCACTGAACAGTCCCGGAATATCAAATTGCCGGAGCTGATTAAACAGTAACGTCTGATTGCTGCCGGAGGAGGGTTTCGTCGCCATACCGTCACTCCTGACCATAGAAGCTGCGGGTAAAGGCTTTGTCGCTCTCGGATATATTCAGGTCGCTGTCATCCATCTCGGAAGCGTTCACGTAAAGCTGATTTTTGTCGAGAATTTCAATCAGCAGTTGCTTCTGCTCATGCAGTTCCAGCTCGCTGAATACGACTTTACGCGGAATGCCATCCATTTCGTATTCAGCAGACAGGACGTTTTCCAGTGCCACCTGATAATTGAGGTGTGCCCCGGTTCTCATGATGGCAAAGAGTTGTTCCAGTGCTTCATAAGACTGCGCTTTCTGGATTTGATGTACAAACCAGGCGTTCAGTTCCATCAGTTCAGCGTAGACAAAACTGCCTCCCCCCTGCCAGCTCACGTCTTTGGAGATGCCTCCTTGCTCACCCTCAATGACTTTTTGCAGACGTGGTACGGTTATTTCATTGATGTAATCCATTTGTTCGATGCCGATATAACGACGTCCCATTTTATGGGCGACGGCTGCAGTTGTTCCGCTGCCTAAATGAAAGTCTAAAACTAAATCGCCTTCATTTGAGCCTATATGTAAAATTCTTCTTATTAATTCTTCTGGTTTTTTTCCGTTTTTAAAGATTACCGTTCCTTCATTATCTAGACTTGTTGTTTTTATGTCGGACCAAAAGTCTCCAGGGTTAGTTTCTAAAAAATTTTTTGCAAATAATATTTGAACCCTTGGTTTTTGTTTTTTCTCATCTATTCTATTTTTTATTAGGTAAATTTTTCCTTTTGGGGTTACATAATGAAAAACGTCATTGGATATATTTTTTCTATAAATATAGGATTTTAGGGTTTTTGTAAATAATTCTGATGTCGCAGTTGCCTGGAAAATTCTATACGCATTTTCATGTTTGAATTTATCTTGCTCTTTGGATGATATATTTTCTTTTTTGAAAAACACTGGCAATGTTTCAAAGTACATTTTTTCTGTTATTTTAGATACTATAGCAATATCTTCATCGCTAAATGAGTCTGAATTTGATATTTCCTCTATGATAGATAACTCTTCAGGAGTTACACCTAGCATGATAGTGTTGTATTCACTATCCCATGTTTTTTTTGGTATTTTCAATACATTAATTTTTGTATTATTGTTTTTCTTATATGAAAGAACATACTCTTTTAGTTTTGGTAGTCTTTTGTCGGCATGCGTCATTTTTACACCAGATGGCTCTGACATTTTTACCGAAATGTTAGCCATTAACCTTTCTTCACCAAAAATAGAGTCCAGAAGGCATTTTAGATATGCCTGTTCATTGTCATCACATTGAACAAATAAGATTCCATCTTCAGAAAGAAGCCCCCTGGCTATTTCAATTCTATTTTTCATGAACGTGAGCCATACTGATCTACTAAACCTGTCATTATATTTAAATCCGTCACTATCTGTATTATATGGTGGATCTATATATATTAACTTAACTTTACCTGCATAACTCTTCATTAATGAGTGCAAGGCAATTAAGTTGTTGCCCTTAATTATTAGATTGTCGTTATCGTTAAATTGAGTGATATTTTCTTTTACACCCGCTTTTGTATATCGCTTAGCATTAGTGAATACTTTTGGTGAAAACAGGGAGTCAATTTCATCTCTGGCAATGATTTCATTGTAGTAGATCTCATCCTTCCCCTGATCTTCTTTAGTCATACCACCTTCAAGCACACAATCCTTAAACGGAAAATCCAGCACCACATCTGAACTGTAATCAAGGTATTTACCTTCACTGGTTAACCCAATCTTATTGCGGTATCTGGTGAAACTGTTTGCCCAGTATTCTTTGTATTTCAGCAGGTGGCACAGTTTGTCAAAATCAAAAATAAAAAAACCATCAAGATCGGTACCGTAAACAGATTTTATTTTTTCATTAGCCAGTAAGCTTTTGATAACGTCCGGTTGTTTATTGACAATAGCATCAATAACCCTGGAACGGTACAATTTATCACCGCTCCAGAATTGCGGAAACGTTTTTAATACCTTATTGAGTTCCCTGAGTAACTCAGTTATTGGTTGCTGTTCTGACATAGTATCAATCTCACCTTTTCAGACCAGTCATTAACTATATAATTTAACGTTTCAGGGTTATCTTGCTTAATTAACTGATTTTGACTACCTTTGTTTCGCTCTGACTGATTATGTTCTTTGTCTTCGCCCAGAAGCGTCTCTGGCGGAAGATTCGCCAGCATGCGGGGGTATAACTTAGCCACCAGGATAAGGGAACGGGACTCTTTTAATAGTTCATCATATGGTGAATTTACAATTTCAGGCATTTTTTCCTGAATGAAATTCCCCTGCTTATCAAAACACTGAGAAAAATGTTTTCGTAAAACAGCCAGATGGTTACAGTTACTCATCGTAATTCTGGCACAGAGTGTTTCTCTACATTCAGGCTCGTGCATAGCTCTCAGAATTTATTGACGTGGAATAATATAAATAAATCATTTGCAGATTAATGCTTTCAACGCGAAAAATAGATCGTTAAGATCAGTAACTTAAATGATATCAGGGAGAAAAATAAGGCGACACCAGTCCTGTTCCGAACAACTGGCTGTATACGCTGTAAAATGTGAACATCGCTGGCTCCTGCAGACCAGTTCCCCCTGATTGCACCCGGACGATAAAAAAGCAAACAAAAAAATCAGCCTGTCACGCCGGATGCCATTATGGCCGTGGTCCGGACGCTGGAATCTCACACCAGCGCAGCACTTTGATACGCGAACTCCGCGAAGTGATTTGAAGGGAATATCGGTGAGTTCACAGTATTGCTGGCGTGTAAGGCGGCAACTTGCTGCCTTTTCTGTTCAATGGACCATCGGTGTTTTGACATCGGTTATCTCCGGTAAGTCGGTGAATGGATGTCGGTAATGCTAACTAACTGAAAATGCCTGTGAAGATGACTTCCCCGGAAGGACACGATAATCTCATAACAACCATTTCATTCAGACACGCTTTCTGACGCCAGAAACCGGAGAATAACGCTGGCCGTCTCCTCCGGATATTCTTCATAAAATGAGAGCTTTCCCCCGTGCAGTTCTGAAGACACCACGCCCGGCAGGGCACACAGGGCATCCATTTCCTCGCGGGATTTCTTCGGGGTATATCTGCCCGTCACCACCAGAACCGGACGGCTGATATGCTTCAGTGTGTCCAGAAAATGCCCTCTGTCCGTGAACAGATCCAGCGCGCCTGTCACGAAACGGAACGAGGCGTGACGCGCCCCCGGCGCTTCCGTCACCCTGAGTTTCCCCGCCAGCCGTGTTTCCGTCAGCCACTGCGGATTTTCGTAAACATGCCCCCGCCCCATCATCCTGATAAGCTGGCTGTTGACATTCAGCCGGTAAAATACCGCGCCGATACCCGGTAAATCTGTCAGCCCCGGCAGCCTTCGTAAAAAATCCGGTCGTCTTTTCAGCATTGTCGGCAACGGCCCGCGCCAGGTCGGGGAAAGCAGGCACAGACGTCCCACTGAACAGGGACTTTCTGCCGCCTGCGCCAGCAGATAACCGGCTGCATGACCACAGGCCAGCGTCACCTCAGGCTGCGTCACGTTTCTGGTCAGATACCGGAGAAAATGCCGGTAATGCTCCGGTCGCCACGCCACCTCCGGACGGGGTAGTCTGCCGAAGCCCGGCCAGTCAACAGAAAGGGTGGAATAATGTTTCCCCAGACGCATCTGCAACTCGCGTAACTCATCCCGGGTGGAAATGGAACTCAGTGCCGGCAACAATAACATCTCCGGACCACTGCCATAGCGGGACAAACCAATCTGAACCGGTTTACCATCAGCCACCCATTCAGTAACAGACTCTGTCCACAACATTACTGCGCTCCCCGTTCAGTCATCACACTGAGTTGACCACCATCACTACAAATGATTACCATTCTCATATTCATACCACAATCAGGGAGATTTTGTATCATGCTGTTACGCCATTTACGACATGCCGTGTCCTTCATTCCCGCCGTTCTCGTCGCTGCCGGACTTTCCCTCAGCGCCGTCGCCGGCGTCCATGCGGAAGACCTTACCCCCTGGAAAGGTGAATGGGTCTCTGCCGTCTCGCTGCTGAACACGCCTGCCGTGGACAGTGAACTGCAGTCTGCCTATGAGGAGCAGGGCAAAAAAGACGGTATCAGTGCACAGGAATGGAAAGCAAACAAACTCAGCAAATGGAACACCGCCATTAAGGGCATGACGATTGATGATAATGACATCACGTTCACCCTGGGAGACGGCAGCCAGGTCACCGGAAAGTACACTTATGCCGGCTCCGTCACCACCACATACGGGGAGCACGAACTGCAGTGGAGCAAATTCACCAGCGAAGATGAAGGCGCATGGCGCGACGTCATGCTGATGACGCCGGAAGTGTCTGAAGACCACACCGCCCTGACGCATTTCCATTTCCGCTATGGCAATGACGGTTTTGAGGCGCTGCAGGAGGCGACCGTCTTCCCGACAATGGTGGCACCGGACACCATGGCAGCACAGTTCGCTGCTGATTTTGCGGAATGAATAATCACCAGAGGCTCCTTCAGACACGGAGCCTTTATTGTTTCAGGGGAGGGAAATGGAAAGTTATCAGGTTCTGCTGCTCTTATTTATCGTATACGTTACCGGACTGACGCTGCATATTACGATAAGAAGCAGGAATAAAAATAAGTAGCGCCCCTCCCGGTATCCGTGAACTTCATCCTCGCCCGGCCGTTCCCCGTTACTCAACTGACTGCGTATCCCCCGGAGCTCTCCGGGCATAAAAATATGCAACTGACCACAGGCCAGCATTAACGAATGGTGACACTGTTAACCATAAAAATAATGGCGTTATTGCCCGGCATGTTTTACCGTTGTCTGCATCACCGACTCTTACCCTGCAGAGGAAAGTAAAATGCTGAAGAAAGAAATGACTGAAAAGCTTAACGACCAGCTGAATATGGAGCTCTTTTCTTCCCTGCTCTACCAGCAGATGAGCGCCTGGTGCTGTTACCACAGCTTTGAAGGCGCGGCGGATTTCCTGCGCCGCCATGCACAGGAAGAGATGGCGCATATGCAGCGTCTCTTTGCCTATCTGACTGACACCGGCTGTATGCCCCATATCAGATCGGTGGAAGCGCCTGTGGCTGAATTTGATTCGCTGGCCGCGTTATTTAAAAAAACGTATGAGCACGAACAGTTCATCACTCAGAAAATTAACGAACTGGTACATGTGGCCATGAGCACGCAGGATTACCCCACCTTCAACTTCCTGCAGTGGTACGTCGCCGAGCAGCATGAAGAGGAAAAACTGTTCAAATCCATCATCGACAAGCTGGCACTGGCGGGTGACACCGGCGAAGGTCTCTATCTGATTGATAAAGAAATTGCCTCAATGGGCAATGGTGGTTGATACATCTTCTCCGGACCTGATGCCCGAGACCAAAAAAGGGGAGACATCACTCCCCGAAAAACGAAAACTGCCTGTCATTATAGTGTATCCCTCATGCAACCGACGCTGACGGACAGCGCTATCATAGAGGAAAAAATAGCGAACGACATAATACCTTATTGGTATTATTCCTCAGCGTGAATAAATTTCATGACCGGTGGGTATCGGGTGCCTGTGTATCATGAAAAACGCCCGCACGGGGAGCGGGCTAATCATCCTGAGGCAGAGAAGCTGTCTGTGCAGCCTTAATTGATAACTCAGGGTTACAGTAACATAATATCATTATTCCATGAAGGCGTATAAACTCTGTGGGCAAACTTGGTTTCTGCCGTAACTGTTTCCTCTTTGCAGCAGACAGTTCCTGCTATTGTCAACGCCAGGATTTTGCCTCCTCCCCACACTGTCACAGAAATTATTCCTTTGCATTCTCGACAACAGGAAAGGCTCTCTTTTCCCGACATCTGAAGCAGGAAAACGTTATCCCGGTCACTCCGCTTCCGGTGACTTTTGACTCCCGTTTACGATTTTGTATGCCCGGACTGACTGAGCGAGACTCTCCCCAACAATGAAATATTATGGCTGAGTAACTCTGCACTTGACTCTGATAATCTGGCGGCATTTGAATAGATTTCGCTTTAATAATATTTTAACAATTAAGAACGTTTTCTTATGAAGAAGCTGGCAGTGGTTATTATTACGGGGCTGATGTGTGGAAGCATGGGTTTTGCGAATGCTTCTGATCTGTTACAGAACACTGCATCTGTCGGGTATGCATTCAGTCACATCAACGATTACGGCAATCTTAATGGTGTTAATCTCAGTTACCGTTATGAATTTACGCCTGAGTGGGGCGTTCTGGGCTCGTTCACATGGGCGACGGCAAGTAAAAGTGAACGCTCCGGCTCTGTGGATGAGGGGCTTTACAAATATGACAGTAAACTGAATTACTACTCTCTCCTTGCCGGTCCCGTTTACCGTATCAATGATTTTGTCAGCCTCTACGGTCAGATTGGCGTGGGTTATATTAAAGCACATGGCTCAGAGTCTGATACTTACCGTAACTCATACGACAAGGATAACTTTTCCCTGAGTAAAACAGGGTTTGCCTATGGTGCAGGCGTTCAGTTCAATCCTGTTGAAAATCTGGCGCTGACAGTAGGATATGAAGGTGCCACATTCAGTTCAGTTGACGATTCCGGTAGCATAAATCCGAACGGGTTTAATGTCAGTGTGGGTTACCGCTTCTGATCCTGATTTGGTGGCAGTATATGAAACAGCCCATCCGGGCTGTTTCCTTATGTCTCCAGACCGCTGTTCAGGGTCAGCATCAGGTACACCGCATCCACCATATCCACCACATCGATGTACCAGCGTGGCGCGCTGTAGTCCTCTTCCTCCGGAAACAGCGTTCTGCCATTCACAGTGATGAGCAGGTCAACCCGCCCCGTATCTCCTTCCAGCGTCATCGCCACGCTGCCACGGTGACCAACACGATGTGGGTGGCAGATGATACTCACCGGCCCGGACAGCCTGGCCCTCAGATGGTTGACCAGTTGTTGCAGTAACACCGCCTGCGCATGCCCCGTCACCGGCGCCGACTGCGGCAGGCTGTCAAACAGCAGGCCGTCCGCCCCCGTTTCCGCCACCTCCGCCGCAGGATATCTAAGCCTCACCATTCATCTCCCCCGTTCCGCGTCTTCTGTCCAGCTCTTTCGCCACCATAAAGGCCGCCTCCAGCTCCGTGCAGCCGTGCGCCTGCATCAGTTCCCGCCGCTGCGCCTTCTCGTCCTTCTCCGTCATGCCCAGTGCCAGATACAGGCTTGGCGGTACCGAACGGAACAGCGCATTCAGGTTATGGCTCATCACCACCCCCTCCGTATAGCAGGGAATACCGTTCACCTTCTGCCCCTTCTGCGCTGACGCCAGCATCGACTTATGCTCCTCCGTCAGCCGGCGAAAACGCCCTATCTGTTCAATTTCATCCGGTGGCATCGTCAGGCACACCCACCATTCCGCCATGTTCAGCATCTTCTCTGACTCATTCGGGTAATCCTTCAGGTTCTGTGTCGCCAGCCATAACCAGGTTCCCAGTTTTCGCCACATCTTGGAAATCTTCGCAAAATACGGGGAAACCAACGGGTTCGCCGTCACCACGTGTGCTTCATCAATACAAAAGATAATATCCCGGTCTTCAGACTGGTCCCGTTCCGCGATATGGTTCACCGTGTTGGCCAGCGATATCACCGCCAGCGCCATCTGGGATTCGTATCCCTCCCGGGACAGGTAACCCAGGTCCACGATGGTCACATCAGCTTCCGGCCACGCCTCCCCTTCCCGGTTAAACAGTTCGCCTTCAAACCCTTCTGTCAGCAGCTCCAGTGACAGCGCCATCTCCGACGCCCTGGCCTGCATCTTCGTGTGCCAGCGGGGACCGCCGCCGGGCTTATGTGACATATCCGTGGCTATTGTTTCCAGCGTTACCTTAAGGTCCGACGGCAGCATCTGCCGTTTTTCTTCGTGCACACGCTGCGCCGTCATTACCAGCGCCCGGCGCAGTAACCCGCGGTCGGCACGACTCAGCTTCTCCTCCTTCTCACCGCCCGTTATCATCAGGATGGCGGCGATTTCCATCTCACCCAGCACGTCACGCTCATCATCGTCATCACTGTCATCCACATCACTGATGTCCCGCAGCTTATTTTCGTCCAGTTGCTCCGGCCGGATATCCAGAATCAGGTGTGAATCCGCAAACACCGGCAGGCAGGTTCCGCGACCGGGTTTGATGCTGACCTTGTTGACCGTCAGCCCCAGACTCCGGCAGTAATCGGCCAGCAGACCGAACGAGTTGCCCGATTCCACCAGAAACAGCCGGGGGCGGTGCACGGCCAGCATCTGGCACAGTCCGGCGCAGAGAGTCGCAGACTTCCCGGCCCCGGTCGGCCCGAACAGCAGCAGGTGCGCACTGTTTTTACGGTCCTTCAGCGGGTCAAAGTGCAGTGGTTCGCCGCCACGGTTGAAAAAGCTGATACCGGGCTTACCCGTACCCGTTGAACGCCCGTACACCGGTGCCAGACCGGCAAAGTGCTGCACAAACGTCAGCCAGGTGTACCACCGGTGCCTGTCCAGCTCCGGGTTAAAGCACATCGGCAGGGCGCGCAGATACGTGTTCAGCGGCGAGAGGTCATATTCCGGGTTCAGTGGTTTCAGCCCGGCGTTCATCAGGGTGGTGCTGAGCGACAGATGGTGATGGTCCAGCGTCTTCATGTCCGGCGCCTTCAGCAGGAAAGTCAGCGCCCCGCGGTACAGCTTGTGCTTCTCCTTGAGCCAGGCCCGCGCTTCCTCCACCTGGTCTCGGGTACGCTCAGACTCCACGTTATCCCCGAGCGCCCGCTTACCCAGCCGGGCAAACTCCTCTTCCAGCTCCTTCTGCGGCTGTACCAGCAGGGTCAGGCAGGCCACCGTGCCCGGCGGCATCATGTCCATCAGCGCGTTAATACGCTCACCACGCACACACTCCGCCGTGAGATGTCCCGGTCCGGGCGGCTCCGTCAGGTTTTCCACCGCCACCGCCCGGTGCAGCACGTCATCAAACCACCACACGCCCTTCTTCGCGTCACTGCGCGGACGGGTGAAAAACAGCGATTCGCTGAAATCCGTGTCCACCGGCAGTGTATCCTGCCGGCTGTCACGCCAGGTGGCCGTCCGGTACAGCGTCTGCCGGTCAATCCACGACGGGGCAGGATTAAACAGCCGCAGCAGCCAGGCGTGGATTTGTTCCCCGCTCTGCCGGCGGCACACCACCCCGGCCTGGCTCAGCGCCGCCGACAGCCGGTCACAGGTCTGGCGCAACTGGACCACTGGCGGGTACGTTTCCCGCTGCCGCGGGTTCACGTAGCGGTACACCACCATCCGTATCTGTCGTATCTGGCCGCGCCAGCTGACGCCGGTCACCACCTCATCCTGAAACAGTCCCTCAGGACGGCTGATGACCTGCAGATGTCGCTCTGTCTCCGCAAGCCAGGCCTGCGTGAATTCGCTGCCCTGTGCGGCCGGGGTGACACAGCCCCTGATACGGTCCATCTCCGCCGTCAGGTCGGTCTCATCCTGGCAGAAGAACTGCACCACCCACTGGTGACTGCTGCGCTCTTCCGGGCCGTTCTGCAGCGCCACTTCCGCGATGTCGCGGATTTCTTCCAGACGCTCCGCTGAACGGCCGTCCGTCTGTGCCGGACTCAGGCTGAACACCGCCCCGACCGACACCCCGTCATCGAGCAGCAGGCACTCATCCTCCGGCAGGTATTCCACCCAGGGCAGGAAATCAATAAAGGACGGACCGTGTTCATAAATTTTTGCCTCGTCGCAGCGGGTCAGTCTGCCCTCACGCTTCAGCGGCTCACGCCCTGACGGGTGCGGTATCCGGGGTACAGATTTATTGCGTTTACCGGAAAAAAGACTGAACATCTACAGCGCCTCCGTTCGTTCGCCCGGCAGGGCGTACTGCGTGCGGGTGTAAAAAGGAAAGACCGTGCTGTACCCCGGCACCGGCGCGTTGCCGTCCGCCAGATGCGGGAACACGTACATCACCATGTCGGGGTTCGGCAGCCGCGGAAACTGCTGGCTGAGCTCGCTCTCCTGCGTGCGGCTGTAACTCTCCGCCTGCGGGCGGTCGCCCTGACGTTCCGGCCCCGTCAGCGGCCGGCGCAGCGCGTCCCGGGCCTGCATCCCCTGCTGTGCGCTGCCCGACCGGTGCTGCCATAAATCCATCATCGTGCTGTCCCCGGCCGGCAGTATCGCCTCCTTATTGCTGCTGCACCCTGACAGCAGCATTGCCAGCGCCATCACCGGCAGATATCCGTTAATTCGTGTCACCATTGCGGTACGCTCCGTCATCGCTAATCCAGTCCGCCGGTACCGGCATCGCTGCCCGGCAGCGTGAAGTCATATTTCACCCGGCGCCCTTTTTCGGCATAGTCAATATTCAGCTGACGCGTGATGTGTACCGCCACCGGTGCCCCGGGCGGAACGTACACCGCGTCGAAGGTCTGTCCGTAGCGCTCCTTCACCCACTGCGCCACCTCCTTAAAGCTGCCCCCCAGCGCCTGGCCCAGCACCGCCTGCCCGGCGTTTCCGGTCAGCGCCGACGTGATACCCCCGCCGTCGGTGGTGTTGTTCGTGTACTGACTGGCCGTCAGCGCGTCACCCGCCGAAGTGCCCAGCGCCAGCAGACCGATGGTCGGCAGGTATGAGGCCGCGTTGGACTTACGCTCTCCGCTGATACACGGAATGCCGCTGTTGTCTGACAGCCAGCCAATACTGCCGCCGTTCCCGGACCCGCCGCCGTTTTCACTGCCGCTGTTGTCGGTCCGGTCTGACGGGGCCGGCAGGGTTCTGACCGTGCCGTCGGTGAACACAAACGTGATGGACGTGACGCTGCCGCGAACGCAGGACAGCGTCCAGTCACCGCTCGCCGTACCCGACACGATGGCCCCCTCCACCTCCGGCTGCTCAATCCCGTTGGCCGTCAGGTTGTCCCGGCCAATCATCACCTTAAACGGATAGGGGTCGGTGACCTTGTTATTGACCGGCACCCGTCCCAGCAGCGCCGTCATCGCCGTACTGCCCACCAGGGTTGAATTCTCCGGCAGGGTGTACACCGGGTCGACCGGTCCCTCATCCTGACCGTTGTCCAGCCCCTGACGGTGGTTCGCATTCCGCTCCAGCGCATTTTTCTCCCGGGTTATCGGATTATCTTCCAGAAATGAAGTGGCAAAACGGGGTCCCTGCCCGCCCTGCTGTTCCGCCGGTACCGCGTCCTGCGGGTCAACCCAGCGAAAACCGTCTGTGTCTCCACCACCGGAGAAACCGGTATCCAGCCCCAGACCCACCGGGATATCGCTGCCCGTCTGAGCAGATGCAGTGGATGAGGGTGCTCCGCCCGGTGCCAGCCCGTTCAGCATGGCGTTAAACTGGTCCGTCAGCGTGGTTTTCTGCTGCGCCAGCGCCTTCTGTGTCCGGTCTTCTGCATCAGAGACCGCATCCGCAATACGCTGGTCCACCTGACCGTTCCCGGCCTGCAGCTTCCGGTTCTCTTCCTTCAGCTCCCGGTTCTCCTTCATGATGTCGCCCTGCTGGCGCTGGACCTCACCCAGTTTGCCCACCAGGGTGTTCAGGGTGTCCTGCGGCGTGTCGCCTTCTATTCCCAGCTCCCGCAGTTGTTCCGGGGTCAGCTGTGGCAGGGGAACCTGCTGTGTCGCTGCCTTCTCCGGAGTACCGGACGTGCAGGCGCGCATGCCAACGGCCGCCGCGCCCAGAACGACTGCCGGGATAATCACCTTCACCAGGGCGTTGGATTTCAGGGTGGCCATTACTGTTGCCCTCCCTTTATCGCAGGTGCCGCAGCCCCGACGAGAATCGCCAGAAAAATGAGAAAAACAACAGGGACCGGCACTTTTACCCGTGTACCGGATTTCATGGTGGCCATCAGCGCTTACCTCCCTTCCCTTTTGTCGCAGGTGTCGTTACTGCCGGTTCAGCGATAAACGCCGCCTCCGGCCGTCCCTGTATCACCAGGTAAAGCGTGGTGGTATCTTCCGGCTGTCCGGCCGGTCCCAGCCACCGGTGCTGAAACGTCGCCGCCACAAACCGTCCGGTCAGCGCCCGCGGGTCCGTCACCACTTTTCCGCTGCCGGTGTTACGCACCTTCAGCGCCACCACGCTGTACTCCCCCCGTCCCCAGGACGCCAGCGGACGGATATCAACGGGCTCAGACGGATACAGCGTGGTGAGGTGTGACGGCAGGCGGAGCGGCAGGGGATG
This sequence comes from Salmonella sp. SG203, assembly GCF_013350575.1. NCBI lineage: Bacteria > Pseudomonadati > Pseudomonadota > Gammaproteobacteria > Enterobacterales > Enterobacteriaceae > Salmonella > Salmonella sp. SG203. Next base: position 78,205 of record NZ_SNMT01000015.1, on the reverse strand, counting down.
AACACCCGGCAGGGCTTCCACCGTACGCAACGGGGCGTACAGCGTCTGGGCCGCATAGCGGGTCAGCACCACCGGCAGCGGGCCGTTCAGTTTCGGGGCCGGACGGGAGGCTGACACCTCACGTTTTGTCCCCCCACGCCCCGAACCTGAGGAAATATCTGAAGCAGTCTGATTCGCTGCCGTCTGTCCGGCCCGGGTGGCGCTCTCCACCGTCCCGTGATACACAATCTGTACCGCCTCCCGGACCGTTTTGCCGTCGGTGGCGCTGACGTCAATCAGCACCATCTCCCCGCTTTCCACGTCCTTCAGCACCAGGCGGGTCGCCGGAAAAGGCGCGCCGGCATCGAGATACACCGCCCCGCCGCTGCTCTGGATACGCAGCTTTCCGTCCAGCGACGCCGGAAAGCCCACCTTCACGTTTTTGTCCACGAACACTATCCGCTCCTGGCCCACCGTCAGCGGCACCTGCAGCGGAATACGCTCCCACTTCATCAGTTCCACAGCGTGGCTGAACGGACTGTACAGCGTGGCAGTCAGCAACAACGTGAAAAGACTGCGGCCGTGTTTCATTCATGTCTCTCCGTGTTGTCCATCTCGCTCAGCCCCGACACCTGCAGACGCTGCGGGGTGCCGGCATAGCAGTCCAGCGCCAGCCCGAACGGGTTACGCACAGGGTCGCCCTCCCACTTCACCACCCGCAGCGGATAGCGGGTCAGGGCACGCTTAACCAGTACCGCGTGATAGTATTCATCCGCCACCAGGTCCAGGTTCACCACCCAGCTGTCACGGCTGGTTTCCCGCACACTGTTGCTGTTGTACCCCTGCATCGGAATTTCATACACCATGCGAACCCTGTCCCGCAGCTCATCGTGCGCGCGGCGCAGCTTCACATCCCTGTTGAGAAAGTCCTGGCAGCCCGGCGTCAGGTAAGGACTCATCTGCGCAATCCGCGCCGGATAGTCCGCGTCGCCATTCTTCGGCCAGGCGTTGAGCTGCTGGAAGATGTAAAAGCCGAAGCTGTAGACGGTAGGGTCAGGCACCTCCCACCACTTCTGCGTGCTGCCGGAACGCAGGTCCGGCGGCACATGTACGGTCAGGTCGCGGGGGGCCAGCATCCAGCCCGCCATCGAGAACGCCGCCAGAATGCCCAGAGCAACGCAGGTGATGCGAAGCGTCAGAATATGGTTGTCACGTTCGGACAGCGCGTTACGAAAGCGGCTCATCAGCGATGTCTCCCGGTGCGCCGGATTTCCCGACAGGAGCAGTCCGTAAAAAAACGGTATCCGCCGTAACGACAGTTGCCTTCCGTGCTGCCGGTCGCCCGGGCAAGCTGCAGCGTGACGTGCTGCCAGAGATAGTTGTCCGGTTTGTTACGCTTGTAACGCGTCAGCCAGTCGCCGCTGAGCCAGGCCACCGGCAGGGGCATCAGGATGGCCAGCATGGGAAACGCAATCCAGCCCGCGAACGGCGCCACAAACACCGCCGTCACCAGCCCCAGTCCGCTACCGCACAGCGCCGCCACGCCCAGCTCCCCGACGGTGAATCCCCGCCACACCACCGGACGGACATTCAGCCGGTCGGGAATAAAATCAATGGCTGCCATATACATCCTCCGCTCAGATGACCGTCACGGCCTTGTTGAGGAAGTAGATGACCAGCACAATCATGATGGCGCCCACCACCACACGGACGCCAAAGTCAAACCAGCTGGCCTTGCCGTCACCAATCTTGTGGTAGGTGCTGACGCAGGAGATGACCACCACGATGAAGGCGGCGGCGCAGATAACCAGCGCCCCGTAGCTCACCCCGTTGCGGCTCATACTCTTGACATCCTCCATTACGTCGGCGGAATTTGCGCCACCGGTGATTTTGGGCAAATCCGCCCGGGCGGCCAGGGACCAGAAGAGGCCGGTGCAGAACGTGGTCACGCCACGCAGACGGGTAATCAGTGTCATCATTGTTCCTTCTGTTAAATCGCCGGCGACTGACCACCACCGGACGGTCATTAATAGCTGTAAAAGAGTATTGCCAGTTCAAGCAGGATTATCAGGCGCACCACAAACATGCCGGCTGCCCCCGCCTTCACGTCCTGGTTCGACCAGCCGACATAGACGGTCCGTATCATCCAGGCGGCCAGCAGAAACAGCAGCGCGAAAAAAAGCGCCACCACCAGATGTTTTATGACTGCCGGGTCGAGTCCGCCAGAGCCGGCGATAAAGGCCGTACGCTGTACGCTGTTCATTGCGGACGCTCCCGGCGGTACTGGCCGCTGACCGCGTCACCTTCAGATAGCCGGGGCTGGGCGCGGGACGGGTCGAGATACTGTGAAATACCCTGCTTCATTGCGCGGATATCCGCGGTCGCGCGGGTATAATCAAAATAAAAACGACCGTCGCCTGACGCCTGTGCGCTGAGGGTCTGAGCGCGGTCAAAGGAAGCCTGAAGCTGGTCAAGCTGGCGCATCACCAGGGCCAGTTCATCCTTTTCGGATGCCAGGGCTGCAGGTGCCGCCAGCGACAGCGCCAGCAGGGTGGCCGGAATGAGGAAGTAACGACGGGACATATCCTGTACGCTCCTGAATAAAAGGGTTCGCGCACAGGGTGTCGGAAACAACGATGAAAATCAGCAGTAAACTGTTTTTCAGATTTTGAAAAAAAACGGCGGGGATTTTTATGGAATATCTGTATTAGTGTGATTACCAGGGGATACTGACAGTCCGATCTGAGCCAGAACCAGACCTTGAAAGATTTCGGTCTGGTCCGCCACCGAGTTCAGATTACGCTTGCTAAAAAATAGTCGTCTGAATTTCGGTTGTGACGTTCTTACTTAATGCTTAGATTCATTTTCAATCTATTGAGAGGATATGGATATGAACTTTGCAGAACTCCACAACCAGCATGAGCCTCTTCTTATCGCTAACGTCTGGGATGCCGCCAGTGCTGTCGCAGCACAAGAAGCAGGTTATCAGGTGCTGGGAACGTCCAGCGCAGCAATTGCGTCCACACTGGGATATGAAGACGGGCAGGGAATGCCGTTTAATGAAGTATTTTATATAGTCACCCGTATCCGGGCTGTCAGCAACCTGCCATTAAGTGTTGACATGGAGGCAGGATATGGTGATTCAACCGAAGAGATAATAACCAATCTCAGGCGCCTTGCTCAGACAGGTGTATCAGGCGTTAATACGATTGGTGTTTTAAGACAATAGCCCAAAGATACAATGCCGTGCCACATGCAATTTTTGTTCTTTGCAAAGAAGAACTCCCGGCAGCATCCTTCCGGACACTCAGTTATTAACGTCCTCGATCACGTTTCAGGACGCATCAACCGGGCATTCGTGACCACAATGCGTCTCTATTTACTTACCGGAGATCGTTATGTTACGGCCCTTTTTTTGCTTTCTTTTTTCTCTTCTCTTTAGCGTCACGTCGTATGCCAACACGGCTTTTCGGCAACTGAATATCCAGGAGGATAATTCCCGCCCTCTCGATATTGCTATCTGGTACCCCACCGGGGCAACCGGCTTGCCGGAAAAAATAGGTGACAATATGGCCTTTTACGGCACCTCTGTACTGCGCAATGCAGCACCGGAAGCAGGCGAGCATCCGCTGCTTCTGCTTTCTCACGGCTATGGCGGTAACTGGCGCAACCTGAACTGGCTGGCAACGGAAATGGCGGCTCAGGGCTATATTGTGGTGGCGGTCGACCATCCCGGAACGACAACACTTAACAAACGGCATCAGGATGCGAAGGAACTCTGGCGCCGGCCGCAGGATCTCAGACAAGCGATGTTGAAAATTATTTCTACCCCCTCTCTTGCCGGAAAAGTTGATGTGCAGAGAATCGCGGCAACCGGGCACTCTCTCGGCGGCTGGACGGTGCTAGAACTGGGAGGGGCACGCTTTGACGCCGCACGCTTTCAGAATGATTGCCAGGCACATGCCTGGTTGGCTGCCTGCAAGTTAATACAGACGCTGGGTATCGATGAAGCTGACGGGCGGCTGAACGCAGACGAAAGAGAGCCGGCAATCAAAGCCATTGTCTCACTCGATCTGGGGCTGGCCCGTGGATTCACGCCAGAATCACTTTCTCAAATTGCAGTACCTGTGTTGATTATGGCGGCTCAGGAAGACAGTGATGAGCTACCCGCCAGGCTGGAATCGGGCTACCTGGCTCAGTATATTTCTGCCGCAGTAAGGCAGGAAGTGAATGTCGAAGGGGCAACGCATTTTAGTTTTATGCAGCAGTGCAAACCGGGTGCAATAGCACTCATCGCAGAAAAAGAACCGGGCGAAGAGATTGTCTGCCAGGATGGCAGCATCCGGAGTCGGGCTGCGATTCACCGCCAGCTTGCCCTTGATATCAGCACCTTCGTCAATCAGGCTCTCGACTTTCAGCCGCTGCCCGGCGGTAATCCGTCGGGGTCACACCGCTGATACGAAGAAATTCGCGATGAAAGTTTGATTTGGTGGCAAAACCTGCCTCCAGCATCACTTCCGTTATCGGCAGGTCTGTATTCCGCAGAAGTTGCTGTGCATAGTCGATGCGCAAACCGTTGATCCACTGTGAGACATTACAGCCGCACGTCAGGTTCACCGCTTTTGAAATCTGGCGTGCGGGGACCCCTGTTTTTCTCGCCAGCGTACTCAGTGTCAGGTCGGGATTCAGATACAGATTCTGCTCGCTCATCAAAGTGTTGACCTGCTGATAAATCGGGAGGAATGCTTCACTATTGTTCTCTTTACGCTCTCCGGGTGGCAATGCCGATTCCCCGGCAGGAAGTGACGGACGGTCGCTACCGACAATGGCAAAACAGACAAATGGCAGCAGAATAGCCTGCGAGATTGCGACCAGTTGCGGTGCCTGCTGCCCCTGGTAAAAATAGAAGTTGAGTGCGATGGTCAGATCGGTTAGTCCGGAAAAACAGAGAAAGCACCCTGCGATAAAAGCGAGTGATGAGTTTGAAACGCTGCCGCTAAGTCGCCTGAAAATGAACGTATCGCTTCCCAGCAGCGCCGTTCGGATCAGGGCACAACCGTAGCCGATATAGAGTAGCATCAGTACTGCATCCGTAGTTGCAGGGGTAGTAAGGTTCAGCACCAGAGCGAGTGCCGGCGGTCCCACAAAAGTGGCGATTTTTTGCTGTAAGCGCTGTCCTGTAAAGCAGTGCCAGGCCAGCGGTGGTAGGGTGATCGCGATGACAGACTGCAACTGGCGCAGCAGAATAAGATCGAACTGCCAGCGCAGGGCTGACATAAGGACCAGCAGCGAACAGCCCGCAATAAAGGTAGCGTTGTTGCGATAGCCTGCAGGGCGTTGCCGGCAAATCTTCAGCAGTAAAATAAGCAAAATAGACAGGGTGAACCAGGGAAAGGGAATAGCCAGCATGTGATACCTGTACGCAGAGCATTTATATCAAGGGGTATGTTGTGCCATAAACAGGCGCAAAAAACACTGTCAGGTACATAAATTGTCAACAATTCAACGCGTCCCCTGTTTTACGCCTTTCAGGATTATGAAGTCGTTATTTTGAATAAAGTAAGAGTCTGTGTGTTGCCCGCTGCCTGAAATTAATGTCCAAAACAGTGCATCAGCTTAAGTCTGAGCAAACACATATCTGCGTAAGTGTATATACGGTCTAAACGTGACGCTTACTCATAATGTAACATAGTGTTTAAACGGCGGGTCACCGTGACGGCGGAAAACGGGATACCTGTACGCCCGGGGGTGCTTCGTCAACCACCCCCTGCCTGATAACACTGTCATCCAGTTCATCCAGCGCGGTGATGACCGCCTGGCTGACCGATTCCAGCACATCCAGTTTTGTCAGTATCCGTTCCGCCGTACGTTTCTCCCGGCGGAATTCCTGTACCAGGGCAGCAAGTGCCTGATGGAGCTTCCCGTGCGCTTCCCCGAGACGGACAAACGCCGGCAGGGAGCCAAAGTTTTTCCGGCCTTCACCCTGATACCAGCGTCCCAGGGCACATTGATTCTCATCTTCCGCAGGAAACGTGTCCTTCCCCTCCAGAACCGACATGTACACCCTCTCCCGCCACTGGTAATGAATGGCTTTGAGAACCGTTACCTGCAGACTGTACGCCGTGCAGCGTATCATGTTTGCAGACACGGTCAGCTTTCCCTGTATTTTTTCATTCTCGTCAATCAGTCCGTTCAGCAGGGCAATCACTTTATTTCTGTATCGCCTCTCCCGGGGCGTCAGGGTACCCAGCTTGTTTTTCAGCCTGCCCCGCAGGGAATACATCTGATTGACCAGCCCGGTGACCCCGTCGGCCATCGTCTCATTCTCATCCGCCACAGCAGACATGCCGGAATACAGTTTTTCCGCTTTTTCTGCGGTATACAGCACATGCACCTGCTTAGCCTGCAGCATTCTGTACACCATGGAAAAAAGTGCGTTGTCACCTGATGTCACAATCAACTCCCTGCCACCACTTGCGGAAAGTAAAGAAAATAAAAGTAAGGGATTAAAATAGCACGGGAGATAAACGGTGCCGGATTGTTTCAGAATATTCTGCCACCCGGCCCTGTGGCAGGTTACCGCAGACATAAAAAACCCGCAGCAACATTACTGATGCCACGGGCTTTGATTTCTGACTTCGTACATACCGAAAAAAGGGTGCCTGACGACCACCACCTCAGCAACCGGAATGGCGGGGAATCACCTCCCCGCCGCGGTTTCCTGCATCACCGGTGACAGTGCTGCAGGCTTGCCGCAAATTCCGCCCCCCATAACGTCAGATGAAACTCGCATAATGAGCCGCGTAACATCCAGATGATGAGGACCATCGCGGTACAGACCGCGACCGTGATTAACGATTTTTGCGACATAAGCGCTTGCTCCTTTTCCGGAGAGGCGCTAACATTTCACTTGCTGGGTAGAAACGTCAGGCCTCGGTTAACAGTAATGTTTTCCGGGGCCTCCGTCTTTCTGGCCTTCGGGAACACCTTCAGACCAGAGGTCGAAGGCACCCGTGGGTACTCTACTGGTTTGCAGCCTGGTTCGCAAACACTTCCTTTCTGTATGTGTCCGTTTCTAAAGGTATTTCTTGAACGTGGACGCCTGTACCGTCAGGACGAGACCAAACAGCAGCGCCGACGGCAGCAGAAACGCATTCGGGTACGCCGCCGCAGGCCATGAGAGATACGCCATACACGGATACACCAGGGATGGCTTTATCAGCCCCCGTGCATGATGGTACAGAAAGCTCGACTCATACCCCGCCCCGTACCGCCTGAGGTCACGCAGGCTCAGACCTTCCACCATGGCCACTGCCGCCGCCATCACGAACAGCGGCAGTGACAGCAGCAGAATACTCACCCGCACCACAAACACCACCGTGATATACAGCGTGGCTTCCAGGAAAACTCTGAACTGTACGGCAAGCCATGCCCCGCTGTCCGCCACCGTCTGCGTGAACAGATTACCGTGACCGCTGCCGCTGTTCAGGGTACCGGATGGCATAATGTTCTCCGCGAGCCACCGGTATCCCTCACGCACCCACGACATCACCGTCACTGACGGCTGTGACAGCACCAGGCTGCGGGTAAAATCCGACGACAGAAACCGCAGCTCCGTCTCCATCATGGCTCTGGCATGCTCAGCCCCCTGCTCCGGCCACCAGAACACCAGGCCCGCGTACTCAACCAGCAGGCTCAGAAACAGCGAAGCAAACAGAATACCGGCAATATGCCACGGCAGACGCCACAACAGCAGCCACAGCAGGCCCGGCTTTTTCGGCGGGGACGTGTTCTGCGGCGGACGGGATTCTTCCTTCGCCATTACGCATCATCCTCTTTCTGCTCCTGCACTGATTCTCCTGTGGCCTCAGACGCCTGTAACTCCGGAAGGTGCGTTGCGTCTGCCGGAACGGGCGTACAGACTGTCAGCGGTATCTGTAGTTCCGGGTCAGGGCTGACCGGTTCACCGGCCGGGTCCGGCAGGGTGGTTATCGACGGCCACCAGGACTCTCCCGTCCGGTATCCCTGACGCATCGCGGTGACCATCGCCTCCATACCTGGCGGCATCGCCACATCGTTCGCGTCCGACGGCAGCGGCATCCTGATTTTCCACAGCTTCCCGCCTTCCAGCAGGGCGAATGCCTGCCCCTTCGGCAGGCTGATAAGCTCCGCCGTCGAAATCAGCGGCATCCTCACACTGCTCACCCTGTCCTGGGTGTTGGAGGTGAAGTGCGCCCCCTGCTCCGGATTTGAGATATCGGTGAAGCCCGATACCAGCGTTTTGGTGTACACATCCACCTCCGGCAACTGGCTGGTCAGCAGCTCTGCCGTCATTTTCTCCCTCACCCTCAGCATAATGAGGGTGTTGAAGTTACCGGTCACCTGGGCAGCTTTGGCCGCGTTCCCGATACGGGCTTCAATATCAGACCAGGTCTGGGTGTAGGCCGTCACCTCAATCCCGGCACCGCCGCCTTTATTGACCATCGGAATAAACTCCGGCCCCATCAGCTCGTTAAACTCGTCACAGTGCAGGCTGATGGACGGCTTTTTCGCCTTTCCCGCTGATGCAGGCAGGTCGCCTTCGTGACCAAACTTGTAGATATGCCCGGCCACCGACACCAGGTCGGCAAACATGGAGTTACCCACGGCTGACGCCACGTCCGCATCCGACATCGCATCGAGACCGATATACACAATCCCTTTATTGCGGATAACCTGCTGCCAGTCCAGCAACGGACGACGGTCACTGATGTCCCGGTAGTCCGGTGACAGCAGGGAGGCCATTTTGCCACTGGTCAGCTTCTCCAGTAATGGTAAAAGGGAAGCCACTATTTTATCGAAATACTTCTGGTCGTAGCGGACGGCGTTGCTCAGACTCTCCAGAACGGTATCTTCCAGGGTCTGGCCTTCCGGACTCTCCAGTACCTGCGTGATGGCCGCGCGGCGCAGCACGTGGTCGGGTATCCCTTTGTTCTGGTTCACCTGGCTTAACAGCGCCACCTGCTGGTCAACCACCGCCAGCAGGTGCGGGGCATGCTCCCTCAGGTACCATTCCACATAGCGCTCATGCAGTCCCGTGATGTTCATGACGTAACGGCGGACCAGGTTATAGTCCGGCCGTTCTCCCAGCGCAACCAGCGCCTGGGCAATAATGTTCACCACCCGCCAGGCAAATTCGCGAAACGCCGCGCTGTTGCCTTCCCCGCTGAGCTGGTTCGCCAGACGACCGGGAACTTCAGATGTCCGGCCAAAACGCCCGATACCATTGTAACGGGCACTGATGTCAGGCCAGCCCAGGTGGAACACGTACAGTTCGTTCTGCCGCCCTGTCCGGTGCGCTTCCGCCCACACCCTTCTCAGCAGGTCGGCATCGCCTTTCGGGTCAATCACCACCACGGTATTCCCGCGCCGGATGTCCTGGGTTATCAGCAGCTCTGCCAGCCGGGTTTTGCCCACGCGGGTGGTTCCCAGAACCAGCATATGCCCCACCCGCTCCCCCAGGTCCATACTGACCGTGTGCTCATCCGGCTCCACGCCGTGTATCGCCGGGTTTCCGCCTGCCGGCGGCAGGGGCCGCACGGGATTGAACGGGGTGTCGGTACGCAGTATCCTGCTCAGCCACGGCAGGCGGTACTCTGACCAGCGTTCTGTTTTTCTGGCCAGACGGTACGCCACTGACGGTTGCAGAAACGCCTGTACTTCAGGCCGGCGGGTCTCCAGCAGACGCTGGAGATGCTTTTGCTCCCAGGCAAATCCTTTGCCGAGAAAGAGACGGTAACAGCTGACCGGCACCTGACGGCTGGTCATCACATAGCGGGGAAGACGTTTGAGGTTGCGGCGGTAGCGCAGTATTCTGAGTCCCTGGCGGGTTCGTACCGCAGCCAGTGCCACAAATCCTCCCGCGGTCACATAGCTGACCGATGGCGCCAGCGCCACCGCCCACGGCGCACTGACACAAACAAATGCCGCACAGCCTGCCGCCACGGCGGTATTAAGCTCCACGGCGGGACGCAGCAGCGCTTCCATCACATAACGGTCGCTCACTCTTATTCCTCCTGGTAAATTTGTCAGGAAGTAAGAATGCACCTTATATAGTTTCCAGACAGCAATAAATTAAATGTTCCCTGCATGAAAAAACAATCAGAATATTAAAAAAATGGGACCTGATACTGTTCCATGTTACCCACTCCTCATGTTATAGAAAATTACATTAATATACACGCGAGAGTACAATGAATATTTACAAACTTGATGTGACAGAAAGGAACTGGTGGTCTCTTGACAAAGATGATTATGAGCAACGTACTGCCAGGCGTCCTCCATGGTACAAAGTTAGTGATGAGGGAAAACCTCTTTACTTTGCTGTCTGTCCGGCATGTAATAATCCAGTACAGATAATAGGGTTTTATAAACTACCACCCAATATCACCGCTCCTTATGCAAAACATTATGGTAAACCTGTACCCAGGGTGGGTATCTACGACAGGGATGCTTACAACTGGTGTCCTTATTCTGACCATTCCAAAAAAAATAGTGGCACAAAAAATAAAAGGTCAGAAAGTCTGTTGAGCCGTCAAATTCTGGAATTACTGATACTTCATTTCGACAAAATCATCTGGATGCTGGGTGATGCCACCGGGATCTCAATTAATGAAAAACTTGCAATTGAAATGTTACATCAATATCGTAAAGAAGAAGGATGGTTGTATTCACAAGCCACTCTGATGAATGTCCCATGGACATTTGCTTATATGACTGACTATCAGAATATTTTATTTAAAAAGATAAAAGATTCTGCACTACTTCAGGCTATCATCAGAGAATCCAATGATAAAATCCATGTCAAAGAAAATGGATTCATAGTTAAGAATCCATCATATAAAAACCATCTGGATATTGGCGTATATTATACAAACCATAGTATTTCTGTAGCGGGTCACGAATTGACAGAAAAAATGGACATGGTAATTAATATCAGAGATTCAGGAATCACCCCAAGGGAAATATACAGAAAAACTATAATTTTTAATTTTAACCACTTTAACAGTCTCATTAACTTCTCCGGATGGGAAAAATCTCCCTGGAATGAAACATTACTGAACCACGCCAGGGAGGTGCTGGGGAAGTACATTTATTAACGAAGACAGGGGAATGTACTCTGAAGTATTACCCACCACTCATCATTTATCCGGGGAACCTCCCCATGTTTTTCTGCCTCCCTCAGACAAAGCAGAATATTTTCAAGGGAAAGCAGAAAAATATGATAGTTATCCTGCATTACAAAATGCATCTGTTGCAATTCCGGGCAGGGTTTCACCATTCCTTCTGGAATTGCAAGGTTATGCTCTGTACGTTTTTTTTGTTGTCTCATAATTATCCTGTATTTATTGAGAGTTCACGAACCAGTCTGGTCGCCCCGTCATTCGCTTTCATCAGCATCGGTACCGACGTAAACCTCCGGATCTGAGGAACATTCCCCGTCACCGTTCATCACACCGGGTAACACATAGCGGTCGCTCATTTTGTCCCCCTGAACCACCGGGCCAGCCAGCCAGCTCCGGTAACTGGCGTTATTTGCATCTGACGCAGGGACTGGAGCTGTTGCAATAATACCCGGCCTTCATCTGCCTGCCTTACCGTGACCCGTCGCAGGCTGTCCGGCACAAGGTCCCCTCCAGGCGAACCACCAACCAGCCTCAGGGTGAAACCTGGTGAAAAGTGATCGACTTTCCAGCCCGGCGTATCTTCCCGGCCAAGCGTTTCAGAATGCAGGTCTGTTTCCCAGTACAGACCCGCCTGTTGCTGGCACAGCCGTTCCGCCTGCAGATCTGCATATACCGAAAGCAGTACGTCATCAAATTCGTAATGACGTAATGACACCCCGTGCAGATACGTCAGCCCCTGTTCATAAAACAGGAACTTTGCCAGGCAGGAACGGTGATTACCATCACTGCTCACATACCAGTCAAGTCCGTTATAGCTGACATAATGCATGGCTGGCTTTTTCACTTCCGTCCCGAGGTAATATGACGGGTTCTTCTCCAGCAGACGGATATTAATATCCATCCGCTTCCCACGGTGCAAAAACTCACGCCAGGTAAGCCCCTGATAATCCGTATGGTCAGTCCCTCTGATACAAAAAACGTTGATACTGCCACTGTCCGTCCAGTAAGCCCGCCGGACAAACTGGCTGTATTTCTGGTATTTATTAATATTACGTTCGGCAATGATATTGTCGGCCCATGCGGGTGGTTCCTCATCCACCCGTTTGAGAAAATCACTCTTCCCGCTCATACTGCATACTCCTCACCTCTGTCACATACATTGTTGTTACTCCACTGATGACACACTGAATACCCTCTGGCCTGATATTGTTTACATGCCGTCAGTACCAGTCCTGCCGCCCTGCCAGCAGGTTCAGCAGCCGCTGTCCGCTGACGAGCTGTACCTGCGGGTACATCTGCAGGCCGTCACGGCTTTTACGCCCCGTGCGCCCGGTATGGATAAAAAAACCGCAACAATTTTCACGGGCAAGCAGTTCACCAAAATCCCGGACGTGCTGTGGTGAAATGCTCCGGCTGTAGCGTTTGGCCTGAATAAGCCACCTTTCACCGGCAATAAACACCTGACCATCAAGTCCGCCGTCCCCGCTGTATGACGGGTTACGGATAACCTTCAGTCCCTGATCCTCCAGGGCCAGTAACAGCAGTTCCTCAAACACGTACGGGTTGATTCTGCGCAGGTAGTTCAGCCTGGCGCCGTCTGAGGCCAGTTGGGGCAGGCGGGTCAGCACCCGCTCTGCCGTCTGCCGGTAACGGCGGTGGCGGCGAACCCGGGCGCCCGCTCTCCGGCTGAACCCGGCGGCAACGAAAACCGCCAGCAGCAGAAAAAGAAGCAGTATGACCGACAGCATCAGCGCCTCACTGTGACAGCCCGCGGTCCGTAATCAGCACCGGGTAGTGCCTGAGCTGAAGACGACGCGCGATATCACTGGCGGACGCCGGCAGCAGCGTCAGGCCCGGGGCACCCGCCTGCAGTTCCCGCAGGACGGCGCTGTCAGTGACGTTCACCACCAGACCTGTGGCGTTCATACGCAGCAGGTCAGCCCGTCGCTGCGCCAGCCAGTCCCGGGACAGCGCATCGTCCCCGACCAGAAATACCGGCGTCATGCCCGCCAGCGCCAGACTGCGCGCCTCCACCCTGCCCGGCGTCATCTCCGGCGTGGTCACCGGCAGCATCCCATCCACCGTGACAGGCGCGGACGGCTGCGGGGGTGATGGCGGAGACAGCGACCGCGGCGGCGTGAACTCATTCGCCTCATTGTTGATGGCGTCAAACAGGGGAGCGGTGGGCTCACCGCCGAGGTCCGCCACCACGGTCAGTGCCGCCATCGCGGAGGTGGTCAGCAGCCCGACAAGTGCAACCGGCACCAGGGTGTGGCGGACTGTGGCATGCAGGGTATGAACATAATGTGGAAGGTGTCTTTTCATTTCAGTGTTCTCCCGGCATCTGAGGCTCCGCCCACCGCAGCGCCGTTTCTTCCGCTGTCACCGGCACTGACGGCAGGGATGGATAAGCCGTACTGCGTGGGCGCGGTTCTGCCGGCGTAATCGTCGCCAGCTTCCGCTGTACAATGGCCCGGTAGGTCCGGGCCGGTTTTCCGCCCGCCGGATGGTGGTAACACCCCGCCGCCTGCAGCCAGCTGCCGGGATTCAGGTCGTAGCAGTGGTGCAGGATTTGTGCGGCGGCCCGCAGGTTGGTGTACGGCTCCAGAGCTTCACGGTAATTGCCGAAATACCCGCCGTTCCACCCCAGGTTCACCTGGGCAATCCCCACATCAATCCGCTTCAGCGGATAACGGCGCATAAACCCCAGCAGCGCCTGGTATGCCTCCTCCCGGGTGGCGTACCGGTATCCCTTGCCCGCCACGTTAAGTGTCCACGGCCACGGGCGTTCCCCCTGCGGCAGCCGTCTTGAGGTTTCAGCCAGGGACACCGAATACAGCGCTTCTGCCGGGACGCCGTACTCTTCTGCCACCTGCCGGTAACCTTCAGGCACCGGGCTGCCGGCCGGTAACGGTTGCCCCTGTGCCTGTTGTGCTGCTGCAGGCGATGAAAATCCTGCCGTTAATATCATCAGTAAACCGGCTGATGCCGAAATACTCAGAATGCCGCGATTTGCCATCCGCCCTCCCCCTGCTGCAGCACCACCGGCATACGTCCCTGACCGAATTTCAGCCAGTTACCATTATCATGGTTAAGAGTGACCTGACGGCTGCGGACCTTATCCACCGGAATATGGTGCGCCAGCGCCCACTGGCGGATGACATCATCACTGCCGCCACTGTCCACCAGGTAGATATCCACCGGCCGGTTGTCGGCAAGAACGGCACTCAGCCGGGCATCACACTGCGGGCAGTTCTCACGTCTGACAAACAGCGCCAGACGCCCGTGCGTGTCGTGCGCCACGCCGGTCGCGTTCCCCATGTTCACCGGCAGGACGCCCGGATACCGCCGCTTCCAGGCCGCGTCAACTTCGCGCTGAAACGCCAGCTCCTTCTCCACCCGCCGGTATTCCTGTTTCACCCACAGCTCCGCCATCTGCCGGCGTTCGGCGGCAGACTCCGCCTCAAGGCCCAACGCCATCACCGGGTCAATCCCCGGTGACTGAACTCCGCGGGGACCCTTCATCACATCCAGGTACTGCTGCCACTGTGTGTCGCTGAGCCCCCAGACCGCCGACTCCCGGGCGCTGTTGTCTGTCTGTGTCTGCTGTACCTGTGACGTCACCGTCTCCGTCTGGCGGGCAGTTGCACTGGCGTTATGTCCGGCGCTGACCGATGCCGCAGCAGAACCGCATACTGACGGCACGAAGCAGGCCAGCGTCACGGCATTCAGCGTTATTTTTTTCAGCATTTGCATCGTTATCTCCTCCCTGCCCGGCTATGGCGTCAGCTGCTGTATGCGGCCGTTAACCTGAAACGCCGCCCGGTTGCCGTCGGTACTGACCAGCGTCCAGCCCCGGTAACTCTCCCCGGGGAGCAGCATATGCAGCTGTGACCAGTCGCTCCCCGCTCCGGCAGGCAGCACCACCGCATACGCCTGTCCTCCCCGGCGCTCCACGCCCGTCAGGACGAACGGCGGCGTAAGGGCGCGGGAAACCACGGGAGCTTTCACCGGCGCGGAGGCGGCAGCCGGCTCATGGCGGGCCTTCGGGGACAGCTTTGTCGCTGTGCCGGTTGCCTTTTCTTCCCGCTGCGTTTTCCAGACTGACAGTGCATCAATGCGGGTGACCTGTTCATCCAGCCGGGACGACAGCGTGTCCGTCAGTTGCTTCAGCGCGTCCTGCTGTGTTGCCAGCGCCGTCACGTCGGCCCGGACCTGTTCACTGTCTTTGACCAGTTGCATCACCTGCGCTTTCAGCGCCTCCCGGGCCTTACCGTCCTCCCCGCGCCAGTCCTGCGCCTGCGTCAGGGACAGGTACTGCTGCTGTTTCTCCTCCAGCGCCTGAACACGCTGCGGCAGAACATCCACACGCCCGCTGCGAAACGCCGTGTCCAGCGAGGTCAGCAAAATTTCCTGCTGTCTGACTGTCTGCCACAGGAGTGCCAACGCACATATCAGCCCCGGGATCAGAATCCCCGAAAAAATCGCCCATACCCGTGACAACAGTTTTCTCCGGGACGCTGGTTCAGCCCGCCGGCTTCCTTTGCCTCCCAGCCGGTGCGAGGCCTGCTGTGCGGAGGTTTCTTCTGCAGTGGTCGGGGTATCCGCCGCGGAGGCCCCGTCGTCCTGCGACACCGGTGAATCCGCGCTCTCTTCCGGAGCCGGACTGCTCAGATATGAGGAAATGGGGGCCTCTTCATCACCGGGCACAAATGCCGGCACGGCCGTGAGTGTTGTCATGACAAAAGTCCTCTGACTGTCGGTTTGCGTTTATCATGACTATGCGGAAAGTGCCTGCAGGATTCAGCAGGCAAATCAAAACCGGAAAATGAAAATAAAAGTGATGAGGACTGTCATCAGGATGATCGACGCTGGCATTCCGTCAGACAGAATTTTTACCTCTGTGCATGTTAATATGATGGTGGCTTCGGGGGATTATCTGGTTGACAGTCACCTGGCCAGAAGTGCCCCCAAAAAAAACAGAACCCACTTCACAAACTACACAACAGATAAATAACGTTTCAGAATAGTAGATCACTTTGCTGAGAACCTTGTGTGTCAAGGGATGCATCCAGAATTCAATCCCCAACCCAGAACACAGGGCTGACGCCGGGCCAGAGCTTCAGCCCCCCCCATCCTGCTCTAAAATTGAGCTAAACCCTCAAGTGGAGCACTAATTTGAAACGTTATTTATGTCAGGAGCTCATATGACACGGAAAACCAGAAAAATAAACACCTCACTCAGTTCATACAATAACAATGAGGAAAGGATAAAACTGTTATCAGAAACCAGAGAGATACTGGAGACTTTCGCTGAAAAGACTGTATTTCCCAGGATGAAACATGAAAGAAAAATTTTCGCATGGGTAACAATCCTGCCTTTAATTTTAACTATAATCTATTTCTATTCAAAATCTCATCCTTTTGAATTCATCTCCAGTGAAGGAATTATTAATTTGTTTTTGAATATTTACATTGTCAACATAATTGTAATATGCTTTTATTTTTTCATGAATATAAAAGACGCCGGAAAACTGGAAATGAAGATCCTCAGGAACTGCGAAAATCAATACCACTGGTCGATACCAGCCCTACTTTTCGCCAGAAGAATAATAAAACCACAGATAGTCACATGCGAAAAAAACTATCATTTCTTAAGCTGTTTTGCGCTGCACTGGTTTTTCTGCTTACAGTTGCAATATACAACCCACCACACTCCATTGAACTGGCCGGAGAAAAAATACTCTCAGGTGAATGGGGAGAACTTATAAAATCACTGATATTCTGTGCGTTAACAAGCGCACTGATAACAGTAGTTCTTGCTTTCTTCCTGATCACATATCACATGCAACGTTTCTTAATGACTGACATATCTCTGAAATTTATCATTTCAGTCCTGTCGCCGTGTAACTCTTTTCAGGAACCTGGAGATCTTATCAGCAATGAATGCTATTTCAGGAATAAAAAGCGCAATAATAAAACAAATAACAAAAAAAACAGGCACTGGTAACGTAAACACCATTAAAAACCAGTCGATAAAAAAATCGGTTATCCCCATCTGATGAATACCTCCGGTCAGTGTACAGTAGTGGTCTGTGGCAACTGTGCAGCCCCCCCTCCACCGACGCTACCGTAAATTCATAACCGGAAAATAAAAATAAAAGGTATTAAATTAACACAAAATGCCCCGTCAGCAGGCTGCGCGGACGGGGCGCTGACCGTCACTCATCGCCGCTCAGTATACCCAGCACCGTGAAGATTTCAGCCATAATACTCTCACCATCCCGTCCGTCACGGTTGCAGAACTCAGCAAACAGCTCAATATTCTCTTCCAGAAAATCGCGAATTATCAGTGCCTGAAAATCACTCATCACATCATCCATCGCTTATCCCTCCGACACCACCCTGCTTAACGTTAACCCAGTACACCCGTCAGTTCGCCTGCCGCCTTCCGTGACGCCGCGCTTGCCGACACCGTTCTCGATACCTGATGCCCGTACAGCCGGAACCCTGCCTGCCCGTATATACTGTGACTGAGCGGTGTGTCACTCGCCGATATCACCACCGGCATCCCTTTCCGGGTATGGAGTTCTGCCAGCTGGCCCGCCAGTCGCTCATGGTCCGCCATCGTGAACACCTCCCCGCTGTATGTCGTGAACCCCGCAGTCGGGCTCACCGGCAGATACGGCGGGTCGCAGTACACCGAACACGATATCCCTGAAAACATCCCCGACGTTGTCATCTTCAGCGTGTCCTCAAACCCCGCGTGGAAAAACGAAACATGGCACCGCTCCGTCTTCCGGGCAAATACCATGATTTCCGTTTCCGGTATGTAAGCTGACTTCCGCCGGCCAAACGGTACGTTGAAGATACCCCGTTTGTTATACCGGCAGATACCGTTGAAACAGTGCTGGTTCAGGTAGATAAACAGCGCCGATTTCTCCGGACCGGGACTGATACGGTTGAACTCGTCCTTGCTCTCCCGGTAGGCTTCCTCGTTGTTACCCTCGTGGAACAGTTTCTCCAGGCGTTTAACCAGCCCCGACGGGTCGTCCCTGGCGTGGAGATACACATCAATCAGGTCGGCATTGATATCCGCCAGCAGGTACTGCCGGTAATCCGTCCCCAGAAAAACGCTGCCCCCGCCCACAAACGGCTCCACCAGACACTCCACCTCATCCGGAGAGGGCAACCAGCGCAGCAGCGTGTCCAGACTGCGCCGCTTGCCTCCCGCCCATTTCAGAAACGGCATGGACGGCATACGCCGCCGCACGGAGGGGCTTTCCATTAACAATTTATTCATCAGAACCTTCAGTGACCGTAAAACGCTAACCTTAGGGTATGCAGCCTGCGTTTTTCAATCATCCCTGTCCGGATATTCCCTTTCCCGGTAATGCCCTGATGGTGTCCAGCAGCAGCACGCTGGTCCGCACCGTGCCGCCGTTACGCAGCCCGGTCTCCGGGCTGTACGTCTCCCCGGCGGTGACCACCCACGCCTTCTCTGACCGGTAAAGCCCGACGTTTTTCCGTATTTTTCCCAGGGCCGTTGTCACTTCAACCTTCCCCGTATGCGTTTTTACCATTCGCTCACGCCTCCCTTTTATCCTTATTATCTGAAGTTTCAGCGTATTCCGCCACTGTCGGCGCCCCGTCCTTTTTCTCCGTCAGCCCCCTGACAAGCTTCGTGACATCGATACCCGACACATTCTTCAGCATTTCCGGCGCCGTCGCCATCAGTTGCGTCACATACTGGCTCAGTTGCAGGGCGCCATTGCCGTTACCGCTGTCCACTACCGTCAGTTTATCAATGGAGGCAAGGGGCGCCGCCACCTTACCCGCCAGCTCCGGCAGCATCTTCGCCACGATATCCAGCACCGCCGCCTGGCCAAACTTCTCAAACGCATCTGCCTGACGTTCCCTGGCCTCCGCTTCCGCCAGTCCCCGCAGACGTATCACTTCCGCTTCTGCCGCCCCCTTCGCCTTCGCAGACTCCGCCTGCGCCAGACCATCCAGACGAATTTTTTCCGCACTGGCCTTCGCCTGCGACTCGGTCGTGTACTGGCTCGCCTCCGCCAGGCGCATCTGTTTCACTTTCTCAGCTTCCGCCGCCTGCTCCACCGCGTATTTATCCGCGTCTGCCTTTTTCTTCACATCCGCGTCGTACTGCTTCTGGCTCACCAGAATTTCTTTTTCCTTCAGGTCGATTTCACGCTCCTTGCGTACCAGCTCCACCTTCATCTGTTCTTCCACCGCCTTCTGCTGCGCGATGGCTTCCTGAATCTGGTAGGCCTGGTCCGCATCCGCCTTCGCGGTTTCCTGCTCTTTACGGAACGCCGCCACCTTCAGCTCTTTCTCTTTTGTCGCTTCGGCGATACTGGTGTCACGCAGCAGTTCGGCTTTCTGCCCTTCCTCCTCCGCCAGGGCCTTGCGGATACGCGCATCCCGCACCGCCTCCGCCTCGGCGATTTCCGCGTCACGCTTGACCGCCGCTATCCGCGGTTTCCCCAGCGCGTCCAGATACCCGTGGTTATCCTGGACATCCTTGATGGTGAAGGAGACTATCTGCAGCCCCATCTTCTTCAGGTCGCGGGCCGCAACGCCCTGTACCTCCTGGGCAAATTTGTCCCGGTTACGGTACACCTCCTCCACCGTCATCCCGCCCAGAATGGCACGCAGGTGACCTTCCAGCACCTCCCGCGCCTCGCCCTTCAGCGCGTCCACCGGCTTGCCCAGGAACTGCTCCGCCGCCGTGGCAATATCATCCGTGGCGCCACCGACCTTGATGATGGCCACCCCGTTGGCCAGTACCGGCACCCCTTCGGAGGTGTAGACTTCCGGCGTGGAGATATCGAGCTTGTGGGACAACAGCGACAGATACTGCGACTGCTGGAAAACCGGCCAGATAAACGCCCCGCCGCCCCTGACTATCTTGACCTTACGCCCCGGGTCATCGCTGATGACCGCGTTGCCGTTGCCCAGAAACGAGCCGGTCACAATCATCGCCTGCTCGGGTCCCACCGTCCGGTAACGGGCCCAGAACGCCAGACCGCAAATCACAATGACGGCAACAATCACCGCCGGAATAACAAAAATATCCAGACTCAGCATGCTGTGTTTTCCCTGTTCACTCTAATGAAAATGGTGAGACGTAAACGACACCGTCGCTCACCTCGACAATCACCACGGTTGTTTCTTTCTCAGTCTGCGTGCCGTCAAAGCTGGCAGCCACCTGAAAGGTCTGTCCGGCACCGATGCGTACCATCACTTCACCATACCCCTGCGCCGGAATCGTCACGCTCACCACCGCTTCTTTCCCCGCCAGCTCTTTCATGGAAAACGCCGTGGAGGTCTCCGAATGGCGCAGCGGTCGCACATAGCCGTAAAACACCGCCACGGACAGAACCAGCGCGCCGGCCAGTGCCAGCGCCAGCACGGTAAACGTGGCCAGCGCCGTATGTTTCAGCAGCAGTATGCCCGCTCCGCCCGTCATGGTGCAGGCTGACGCCACCACCATCGGATGCAGCGCATCCAGGCAAAAAATACTCTCCAGCCAGTCACCGGCAATCAGGCTGAGCAGCGCCAGCACCACGCCGGTCACCAGTAATCCCACATAAATGTCCACAGTCACTCTCCCCTGTCGCCCGGATATCTCATTATGGTCACCGTAAATCCGCATAAGATTACTCTCAGCACGGTTCTGTCAACGCCGTGTGGGGGTTACTTTATTTTATTTCCCGCTGCCGGCGAGTTATCGCCATTTTTATCTGCGCCATCGCCAGCGCAGCCTGCCTGTATTCCGGGGAGGAGCCGGCGTACCAGCGGTTCATCACGGCGTTATCCGCTTTCGTGACCAGCATCAGATTGCCGATATCGCAGTTACGCCGGTTATCATCAATGAACCTGACAACGCCATTCTCCGGTATTTCTCCCCGGTACTGTTCCCATACAAGACGGTGCTTCAGCTGCCAGTGATTTGGATCTGCCACCTTCACCCGGATGTAGCCGTCTTCCGTCAGCACTTCATCCCCGACACAGGCGGTATTTCCGGGCCTGTGTCCCTTTTTAAAACTGCCCCGGCTGGCTTTCCTGACGCCCCGGGTTCCTTTATTCGCAGGCACACTCCCCGGAACGAAACATCCGCGGCGACCGGTTCGCAGGTTAAGCCGCTTACGCAGGCCGTTAAGCGATTCCGATGACCGGGTGGTGCCAAAGTGTAAATTAAAAGCCATAACCAGCCTGTCCAGCCGCAGCAGATAGTTGTCCTGCATCCAGGCCTTCATCTCACGGGTGTAAATAAACCGCGCCATTATTTTGACTCCAGATACCGGGGCGTATTTTTTATCAGCCCGTCACCCTGCATCTTCTGCGCCTTCAGGGCCAGATTACCGTTTTACACAATCCCCCTGGCAATTTCTGACACCGCCCTTGCCCGGCTGATTTCCTCCTTCAGCGCATCACCCTTAACGTTTTCGTCAGACAGCCGCTCCAGTTGCGCAAAAAGATGGTTATGTAAATCTTCCAGGCTGTTTTTCATCCTGACCTCCCGCGCCGTGCGCGTAAGTTTTTAATATTTTCTTCCTGTTCCATTTCCGCTTTTATCTGGCGGTATTCGTCGTGCTCCAGGCGTTCGAACCTGCCGTTAAATTCACGGATGGAGACCGGGCGCAGGCGACCATCCTCCCGCCGGCATACAACCCGGCGGGCATCGCAGTCATAAATGATAACCGGCCAGCCGTTATCATCGGCATACAGTTGCCCCCGCTGAACAAGACTGAACATCACAACGTCCCGTCCGGCTCATAGCGGATAATCTCTGCGCTGACGAGCATATCAGCCAGCCACTCTACACCACGGAGGTCGTCGTCAGCGCAGGTAATACCATCCAGCTCAATTGTCACCATTTCCATGTCGCATTCCCGGTTGCCGTCCTTCACCACCACTGACGGCAGACTTTCATACAGAATTTCCACCGCATAACGAATAGCATCCAGCCCTGTAATATTCCCCCCGACCTCAAACTCAAACGTTCCCCTGTACCGCCAGCACCCGAAGGTCAGCCTGACCGTTTGTTTAACCGCGCGTCCGCACGCCATCATATTCGGATTAAAATCGGTTAATACTGCTTCTTCTGTCAAATTTTCAGCCACTGACATCTGTTCTGCCCTCCACAAACGATTACGCTGCTGTTCAGTCACCCACAGGATGACCGGTTCACATCCACACTACCAGACTGATTCATGCTATTTAAATAAAGATAACGTTACAGTAAAAATGTTACACATCAGGCCACTGGCAACACAAATAAGGAAACAGTACTGGTGAGAAAATTAATAAGTATAATCAGCGATATGAAATCACCGGAAATCATCAGAAATATCATCCAGGAAACATTATCAGGTAATACCATACTGGTTTTAACTGCATCCGGAATCTTTTACATAAACAGTAACAGCTGGCCATGCCTGATATACATCGTAGAAGATCCGATATTAATAACTATATCCCTGACGGTATTCATATGGTATAACTGTAATAATACATCAGTATTTTCAGGAACTGGCAAAACATAAATACACGTTATCCTTTATAATGTTTTTCATCTGGTTTCCGGGCATGGAAATCATCATTGCTTTCAATATCGTAATATTCATAAAAGGGATCCACGTTTAATTCAGGGAGTGGAAACTATCGCCAGTCAGCCATATCCAGGAAACAGCAGCCAGTGAGAGCAGAATACTGAGCGCCAGAAATACGGGAGGACGGAGCCTGTCTGAATAATGAAGCAGATGTAACACCACCCCGGACGCTGCAGTGAAGGACAGCATGGTTGCAATAATTGTTTCAGGGAAAAGATATTTCCGGTTCCAGCCAGGACTCATCTGCAACCAGAAACAATAACTGGCGATGCCCGAAAACAACAGTGACAACCACCAGGAAAGACTTTCTTTATTCATTTCAGCCTGCGCCTGTTATACGATTCGTTGTGTTTTATAAAACTCTCATTCACTGCCTTCAGGAAATATCATCAATCCCCATCCTGAGCAAGCTGAATAAAATGCGAAATTCATATCCTGAAAAATAAAATTAATCTGTTCGTCCGGCATTTCCATGAACGGTACAGTCATATTCTGACGGATTCAGAAGAGATCGCCCTGCAGCCGGTAACATTTGATATTCTCCGTACTCAGCGTTTTCAGACACAGCCAGTCCTTCTGGTTGGCTGTCCGGCGCAGCACTGCCGTCATGCCGGCCGGAATGGCGTCCGTGGTTTCCAGTATCAGCGTGGTACCGTCATCCAGCCGCAGACGGGCAGTATAGTTATTTACCGGGATACTTTCCGTGACTTTTCCGATAACCCTGATGTCCGGTAACGTCACAACAGCCTGATCCAGAAGGAACTGTTCAATAATATGATTCAGAAATGACCAGGATCCTGCCAGCACAAATATCAGAAAAAGAATGAAAAGATAATCGGTTACATCCAGGTCCTTCAGACTCATATTATTATCCCGAATGTGGTTAACATTTCCATTAATACGCGTTTAATAAACCACCATCTGCGGAACTCTTTGCCACCCCGCCCCCGGTATTCCCCGTGACCGGGCAACACCGCCGCCAGAGTGTCTGGTTTTATCTGTTCAAAGCTCAGTGTCAGGCATCACCTGTCCCGGGACAGATACCGGATGCGGATTGTCAGTTCGCCGGGTCATATCATGGTGTTCCGCCACCGCATGCAGGCGACGCAGGGTGGCAAAGCGCGGCCGCCACTTTTGTCTGTCTGACAGAGGGATGCCATTAACCGCAAACAGTGTTCCATACCCATACCACCTGCCGGCGCGCCACACCATCATCGTCTGCCCGTTCATCGCGAAGGTCAGTGTGTATGCATCACTCCCTGTAATCATGCCCGAATCCAGCAGCCGGCACAGCAGCGCATCCCATGACGCCGAAAACGGATACTGATACAGACCGCCCAGCGTGGTCACTGCATGGGCCAGGTGGTCCTTCAGCCATATCCACCTGCCGGGAGCAGGCTGAGGGCGGGATGTCACGCTGCCGGTTATCCACGACTGCAGCCTGTCCGCAGGCAGCCTCTCCGCCATGCGCCGGCAGATAACCTCATCCAGTAACTGCAGCGCATCCTCGCGCGTCAGGCACCGGGTGGCCCGCGGATAACGCTGCAGCCGCTCATACATGCGGTGTACGTCCCGGTCGGTCAGTCTTCTCATACCCCGTCTCTCTCCCGCAGACCGGCCAGCGCCGCCTGCCAGTCACGAAAACCATGAGCCCCCGATACCAGCTCCAGGGCATGGTTGAGTTTTACCGCAATACCGGCGTCCGCCAGCCGGTTCCGGGTATGGCGGGCATGAAGTTTCAGCTGGCGAATGTTCAGCTCATCCTCCACGACAAAGCCGTCAACTGCCTGCAGAATGTCATTCTGATGCTCCGTCAGGCTGAGCGCGGCAATCCGCGCCATAAGAAAGGGTGTGGGTGTGTTACACATAAAAATGACCTCATAAATCAGACTGAGACTGGCCGCTCTCCGGCATCTGCCGGTGTGTGGCGGGGTTCAGGATGTTAATAACGCATGCTGTACATCAGACTCAATGCTGGTATCCGAATGGGTATCCCGGATATACCGCAGCGCGGCTTCCACACCCGGAAAACGGGTGCGGGCTTCTTCCCGGCCATACACCTGCTTCACCACGCTGACCGCCTGCGTGCGCACATCCACTGTCAGGGACAGCGCAAACGCATCTGCCCGGGGATGGCGGATGCTGATTTCCCGCTCACCGCCGGAACCGGCTTTTACAAACGGCAGGATGAACTGTACCCCGCGCAGCGTCTGCTGCAGTTCTTCCTCACTGTCCGTACTGAACCCCAGCCACACCACCCGCTGCCCGGTGTCCATATTTATCATTGAGGTACCCAGTCCCATCTGCTCCAGTCCGCGGCACGCAAGCTCATACATAACACTGCTGCGGCTTTCGTCACCGTCCAGCAGCGTCAGCCAGTCCGGCGTGTCGCCCCAGGAGGCCACCAGGGCTTTGTCATACCGGTACCGGACATCAGCTTCCGCCTCCCGGGCGTCGTCATAACTCGCCTCCGCTTTCTCCACCGCGGCCCTGTATCGGGCGGTCACCCTGCGGGCCGCCGTCAGTTCTGCTTCCAGCAACGCCAGCGGCGTGGCGGTCTCTTTTTTCCTGGCCGGTTGTGTCATCGCTTTACCTCCTCACTGTAGCGGGATGCCCTGCAATACCGGCGACACCCCGTTACGGATATGTCACTGTCAGAATGTGACGCTCAGCTGCGCCACAGCGCCATACGTCCGGTCCGTGCCCACCAGACCGGTCAGGTTAAGGTGCACCACGTCAAACGGGGAAATGCCGATACCCGCGGTGAATGCGCTGCCCTCATTGTGGTCCAGGCTCTGCTGGTACCCGGCACGCACCTGCGCCCATGACCAGGCGTTAAACTCCCCGCCCACGCGCGCATACTGCGGGTGCGGATCGCCGTTAAAGCTGCTGCCCGGCGTCAGGTCAACGTCGGCGGCTGCCGTAAACAGGCGGTTGTGCCAGGAGACTCCGGCCGTGGCCTGCGGCCGGATTTTAAAGGTCTCCTTAATGCCGTTAACCTCGCGGGTATCGATACTGCGCGGAACAATGTTCTGCACCGCCAGTCCCAGCGTCCAGTTATCATTCAGGTCTGCGGCAACACCAGTATCGGCGTTAAACCCGGTGGTGGTATTGCGGTACTGGTTACCGTCAAAATCGCTTTTGTCATAGTCCTTCACGGTGACGTTGTAGTTGAACGTGTCAATGCGCTGCCATTTTGGCGTCACACCCACCGAGTATTTAAATCCGCCTGACTCAAATTCACGCGCCAGCGCCACGCCCACATCGGTCACCACTGCTGCCCGGCCCCGGGCTTTTGAGGTCAGGGTGTCCTTATCCGCGTCTGACGGGGTCACCTTTCCGGCGATAACGTCGTCCAGGTACTGCAGGTCATGGTCGCTGACGCTCCCGTTCACTGACGCCGTGCCCCACGCCTTCACCACCAGTGCAAACGGCTGTACGCTGTTGGGTAACGTGGCCACAATACCGGCACCCACCTGAGCGGAGGCGCCGGTATCGCGGAATCTCATCAACTGGTCCTTCAGCGCCTGCGCATCCCCGGTAGTGACCGTCCCCGCTGACAGGGCGTCATCGTAGTGGTTCCACGCGTCCCGGACACCATCCACCCCGTCCTGCAGATGGTCCGGGTCGGAGACCTGCAGACCCATGGACGGCAGAATCAGACTGAAATCATCCTTTTCGCCGTAATGCGTCATCAGCGCCGGGTTGGCCAGCGCGGCGGCGCCATAATGTGATGAGGCCACTCCGGTTCCGCCCATTGCGCTGTTACGGGCCTCGAAATAACCTGTCGCTGACGCGGTTCCCGTTGTTGCCGCCAGGACAGCCATCGGCAGCAGAGATAAAGAAAAGGCGCGAATACTGTTTTTCATTATTTAAATCCCCTGTCTCATTTATTTCAGATATGCGACGGGCTGCCCTGCATATTATTATGCAGTGGTTCCGTCTTGCGTTTTTTTCAGAAGCATTCCGCTGCGGAATAAATACCGGCACGGAGATGTTAATTTTATTTAAGTCACCGGATATTCAGCAAATAACACCCGGCATTTCACCCTGATAAATAATTTATGAAAAGTGTTTATATTCCCGGATATTCCCCCTGTGGATGATTCAGTATCATTACGGGCAGAACTTCCCCCCGGGCCAGCCCCTGCATCTGGCGGGCAGACAGCCGGAAATAACGGCACCGGATACGCGGATATGACTCAGGTGGTGTTCTGAGCGGCTCACCACGCGCAGACCCGCAGGCGAGCGACTGTAAACGGCGGAACTCCTCCTGTGTATAAGGCACCTGCCATGCCGCCATCCCGTACCACCTGACAACCGGCACCGTCATTTCACCGGTGAGCCGCCGGTAACGCAGACACAGCCCCACGTCACGCACCGGCTCCCCGGCCGCACGGCGGACGAAACAGAATATCAGCTCGACCGGACTGCTGGTATCATCCATTCCCGGCAGTGCGCGCAGGTGCTCTGTCACGGCTGACCAGTTATCAGCACCGTCGCCATCCGGAACACAGACCGGGCAGGCCGTGCGCCCCCGCAGCCAGTCCACATCCACATAAAACCAGCCGGCCAGTTGCTGCAGCAATGGAATACTCAGCAAATCCAGTGTACGTTCACAACTGGCCAGCAGGCCGGAGCGGAATCCCCAGGGTTTAAGCAGGCATACCTGCTCCATCACATCCAGTCCGTGCGCGTCCATCAGCAGACAGAAACGTTCGTACAGTGTCACCGCCTTATGTGACGTGTTGTCCAGTGTCTGAGCCATCAGACCATCAACCATCAGGTTAAACCGTACCGTCCGGGATACGCCCAGACGTTCAGAGCAGACATCAAAAAATATGCGGGTTTCCGGACGCAGTCTGACCGTTATCTGTGTATTCTCCACCCCATTTAACTGTGATGCATCTGTCCCTGTGCAAACCGCACCGGCGCGTAATAACTGAACAAGTGCTGTGTAAGTCGGATTCATATTTATCACCGATATAAAATCATTTTGATTTACTGATTAGTGCTTTCTGATTTACAAAAACAGTAAACTGATTTACTCAGTAGCTCCAATTAAATTAATCGATCGATTCGATCTGACTTTAACAGAAAATTAAAATGATTTTCTCACCAGACCATCCGTAAATTATGTTCCCGAAAAAACAATTTAATGACAGAATATATTCACTCACGGAATACCGGGTTATTCTGTTGCGGACTGACCACCACCATCACCCCCTGTTCCGGCACACGAACAAAGCGCCACTCCTGAAACAGCATCAGCAGCGTCATCAGCCGGCGCTCATATGGCGGAATGTTCACCCTGGCAACGTGGTAACGCCTGCCGCAGGATATCAGGGTCTGACACGCCAGCGCGACCTGGGCGGGACGCATCAGGTGTGAGCGAAAGAGTACCGGCTCCCCGGACTGCAGCGCTTCACCCAGCACCCTGAGAAACGCGTTGTGGTAAAACCGCACCCGGCGGCGTGTCATTCTGCCCACCCGTTCACGTACCGCCAGGTGAATGCCCCGCCAGCGGCGCCCGCGGTGCCGGAGTGTGAACACCTCAAATCCCTGCTTCCGCCCGAAAACGGACTGCAGCGTGAAGCACGGGCAGTAAAGCAGCAGCGCCAGTATCAGAAACAGAAAAAAAATCACAGTGTGTCTCCCGCAGCCAGAAATCGCAGCCTGACGGAAAACCCACCCTGATGCAGCCGTAAAATCACAATCCATGCCGCACAAAAGGCGAAAAAGCAGACCGCCTGCTGCATGCAGAATCACCGGAATCAGCATAAGAAGGAAACGAACAATGGATCCCGTCATCAGGAAGGTCTGTCTGTATCTGCCCGTGCTCCTCACCTCATTTTTTGCCTTCCGGGTATGGAATGCCGGACATATCATGCCCGCCGCACTGCTGACCACCCTGTGCGCTTCCCTGGCTTTTCTGGCCATTGCGGTGGAATAAATGTCCGCATTCACCGGAAATCCGCTTTACATCTCAACTGAGAATGATTATTGTTTATATATCAACATTCGGTACTCCCTGTATGTTGAGGAAATACGACATTGCTCACATTGCTTCCAGTATAATTTTATCGGCCAGCCTTCGTGCTGGCTTTTTTTTCAGCCATCCGTAACCGTACTGCATATTCTGCACAACCGGCTCAGACGCCACTTTTCGGTTTCCGCACCGGGAGCCTTTCTGCGGAGAAATGAAAGAATGAAACACTTCCCCGGAATATCATGCCTGCTTCTGCTCACCCTGCTGTCTGGCTGCGCGCCGGCTGTCATCGTCACCTCCGCCACGGTTGCCGCCCGTACGGCAACTGACCCGCGCAGTACCGGCAGGCAGATTGACGACGGTACGCTGGCACTGCGCGTCAGCCGGGCCATCAGCAAAGCCGGACTTCCACCGCAGGCCCGCGTGATATCCACGGTATACCAGGGCAACGTTCTGCTCACAGGGGAAGTCCCGGATGACGCAGTACGGCAGGCCGCCACAAAAGCGGTGCTGTCCGTCAGCGGCGTCAGCCATACCTGGAACGAAATCCGTACCGGCACCGCCATCAGTACAGGCCAGAAAATAAGCGACGCCTGGCTGGCATCAGATATCCGGACAAAACTGCTGCTCAGCAGCGACACCCGCCTTTCTGATATCAAAGTCATCACAGAAAACAGCGAAGTTTTCCTTATGGGGCTGGTCACCCCGGAGGAAGGACGGCGCGTGGCGGACAGGGTCAGCCGGGTAAGCGGCGTGCGGCACGTCACCACCGCGTGGACACTGAAACAGTAAACGCCCTGGCGCTGACAACGTCACATCTTAAACAAACACCGGTGCCGCCCCGGCCAGCGGGTTAATCATAACGCCGGCCTGTAACGGCAGGTCTCCCGGACGGGGAACCCGCTCCCCGTGCTGTGCCGCCGAGGCAAGCCGGCGCAGCAGCACGACCGACGCCGCATCCATCGCTGCTTCACGGGTATGCCCGCTGACGCTCAGCCCTTCGAAATCATACAGATGAACCCGGAACCCCTCATCCGTATCTTCCATCTCACCCGGGTAGGGCACAAAATACGTCGCAATCTTCTGCGACTGCCGGCGGCGAACGTCAAGCTTGCTGACCAGCTGATAAGCCCGTAAGTGCGTATAACGTTTCAGCATGTTCAGGGACTTATGACCTGAGATTGCGGCAACTTCCATCACATTCAGCGTCCCCAGCTCAAACAGGCGGCTGATGGCTTCATGGCGCAGGTCATGGAAGTGCAGGCTCTCAATCTTCAGAGACTGCAGTGCGGCCCGCCAGGCAGATTTAAACCCGGACGACTTATAGTGAAACACCGGACCGGAAAGCTGTACCGGCAGTTGCTGCAGCAGTTGCCGGGCCCGTCGGGAAAGCGGAACGTCCCGGACACTGCCATTTTTCGTCACGGGCAGGTGCGCCACGCCGTGCTGCAGGTCGATATGCTCCCACCGCAAAGACAGGATTTCCCCCTGGCGCATCCCCGTTTCCAGCGCCAGATGGAAGATGGTGTACAGCTCCGCATTCCGCACCTGAAAATACCGCGACAGTCTTCGCTCTTCTGAAGAGGTCAACCGCCGGTCACGCCCCGGGGATGACTTTGGCCTGCGCACCGATTCCACCGGGTTCGCCCGGCAGGTTCCCCACTCAACTTTCGCCAGATTATAGAGCACGGACAGCAGCGCCATCTCCAGACGGACGGTGTCACCCGATATCGGTTTACCCGTGCGGGGATTAACCTGAGCCAGACGGTCATCGCGGTAAGCCGCGATATCCACCGTCGTCACTTCATCCATCATCTTCTGTGCAACCGGGTGGCGTTTAATCACGCTGACGCGCCAGAACTCCTGCCGGTATCCGCGTTTGTGAACCGAAACCGTGTCCAGATACCTGTCCAGCGCACGGGAAAGTGAGAGTTTTTTGACGCGGGAGGATGGCAGCATTCAGGTACTCCTTATTATCAGCAGGAGTCCTGAATGTAACCGCCGGGAACAGATGACTCAACAGCTCCCGGCGCTTTCACATGTTCAGACACCGGCGGATGACCGTTCCGTTCTGAAGAGGGACACCACCTGCGTCAGCCTGTTCGTCTGCTCCGTCAGCGCCCCTGTGGCCACCGCAGACTCCTCAACCAGCGACGCGTTCTGCTGCGTGACACGGTCCATCTCTGACACCGCAATACGCACCTGCTCTATTCCCCGGGTCTGCTCTTCAGCACAACTGAGCATCTCCTCCATGGTTGACTTCGCGCCCAGAGCGCTCTCAGCCACATCACTCATGATACAGCTGACCTTCTCCGCCAGTTCGTTCCCTGCCCGGACATGTTCTGCAGATTCGTCAATCAGTTCACGGACCTCTTTTGCCGAATCCGCGCTGCGCTGCGCCAGCTGGCGAACTTCCGCCGCAACAACCGCAAAACCCCGCCCCTGTTCACCGGCCCGGGCAGCCTCAACAGCGGCGTTCAGCGCCAGGATATTCGTCTGAAAGGCAATCCCGTCAATCAGCCCGATGATATCGTTGATTTTTTGCGCACTCTCACTTATCCGCCCCATGGTCTCCACCATCCCCGCCGTCATCGACGCGCTTTCCTGTGCGGTGACAACATTAGCCGCAGCAATGCCGGCAACCTGGCGTATGTTGTCCGTATTATTCGCCACCGTGGCGGTCAGTTGCTCCATGCTGGCCGCGGTTTCCTCCAGCGCCGCAGCCTGCTGGTTAGTCCGGGAAGACAGGTCAATATTGCCGTCAGCAATGTCCCGGATACCTGTATTAATATTCTCCGCACCGGCGCGAATGGTCTGTACCATTTCACTCAGGGAATCGCGCATGGAAGAGAGACCGGCTGTCAGTTCATCCAGCTCATTCCCCTTGACAAGCGGAATGTCCACGGATAAATCCCCGCCGGCAATGGTCTGCTGGTATCCGGCCAGCCGGCGAATACTGCCCGTGACATACAACCGGCACCACAGCGCGGCGGCGGCCGTCAGCAGAATAAACACAATGGCAAACACCACCGCCAGAATAATCCCCTGGCGAACCAGCGCGGCTGACATGGCGACTGAGGGCTCAATAATATTCCGGCTGATGGCATCTTCAGTCTGGTTGACCGCATTCAGAAAGTCCGCCGTCGGATTTCCCTGGCGGGCTATTTCATCCAGCCCGCTGAAGTTCCCGGCCTTCAGCAGACGGATATTGTTA
Source organism: Salmonella sp. SG203 (assembly GCF_013350575.1). Taxonomy (NCBI): domain Bacteria; kingdom Pseudomonadati; phylum Pseudomonadota; class Gammaproteobacteria; order Enterobacterales; family Enterobacteriaceae; genus Salmonella; species Salmonella sp. SG203. The sequence continues at coordinate 46,222 of NZ_SNMT01000015.1, read as the reverse complement.
ATCTGGGAATCCCGGGCAGACGTATAAAATGTTTTCATCTGCTCAGCATGGCGAATATCATCCGCGCTCCCCCTGGCCGACAGGGTATAGTATTTCGCCATATCCCGGTCAGCGTCTTCATAACGTTTAATCATCCCGTCCAGTTTTCTGCCGGCCCCCTCATCCTGTCGCCCTTCCGACATCAGAAGAGCCATTTTCCAGATATCGCCCCGGGTGTCAGAAATAATCACATAAGCCTCATCCAGTAGCGAGGTTCTCTCCCGCTGGAAGGTAATCAGCTGCAGATTTTTATCATACTCAAGGTATGACATGACGCCCCATGAGCCGGAGACAATCTGAACAATCGTCAGCAGTACGAGGACGGCAATAAGGCCGTAAGCAATTTTGATTCGTCTGAACATCATGGCAATACTCCCTGCGAAATAAGAAATAAAAATCATTATCGTTATTACAGGTACTATCGGCCTTCGGTGAAAAAACTTCAGAGCTAAAGGGCAACGGGGAACCGGGGATTATCTTGCAAGTACGGTCGCTGGCAAAATACAGGTGGGAGTACAGTACTAACTGGACTGATTGCCAACGGCCAACAGATTCCGTTACCACCAGGATTTAGTCAAAACCAGTGTACATGGAGCGTAAGTAACAGCGAAAACCCACACGGTTGGAAGCCAAATTACTTTGCAGGCCAGGTCGCCAAAGCGGACGAAAACAGAGTAGTTCTTTGTGGTTTTTACGACGAATACAATTTTATTGCCGGCACACACCGTGACGATATCAGCGGCAAATGTAGCTTCATTATTAGTTGCTCATAATTGATACGTTCAGCAAGGATTATGGGGCACAGGGAGACAGCCCTCTTTAAAGCAGGCTGAGTTGATAATAAAATAGACCATGAGTAAACCCGGTTAATGAAAACAGGTTATTCCCATGTAGTAAGACGCATACTGCGTCTGGTTGCTCGCCAGCCAGTTCATTTCGCCGTTGGCATCCGGTTCATCTGTCGGGATAACTTCTGTTTGCGCCATTTCCCTTCCGTCAATACGGAAGGAATTTATACAAAGTTTGAATCTTCCAAGGTTCATTGAATTCTTCGGATACAGGGTAAACCGACTGACGGATCGCCAGACACTTTTACTTGTCTGCCAACGACCGTACTTGCAAGCCAGTAACATAGTCACAGAAGGAGGCCTTCTGAATGGTAATTTCAGTTCCCCTTCTTAAGGATAACGTTCAACATAATTTTTTACGCTAAATTCACCAACCATACATTCAATGGCAGCATGTAATCATATACGTCGATTCCTCGCGTCTGTGGCCCGAAAAACGAAGCCCCGCTGCATACCACCCCGTGGGACAACGATGCTCCTCGAAGTCGCGTCCGTTGTGATTTCCGGTCTCGAAACATTCACGTTGTTCTAAAATCGCGGGGTCTTTTTGCCACACACCGTACTTGCAAGAAAGTATTCCGCCAGAGCTGTCGTGGCTTATCGCCCCGTTTTGCGGACACCAGGTGCCAACATAATTCGTCTGATCGAGCTTCAGCACCCCGCCCGCTGACAGGTCTCCGTCAGACCGGACTGAGCCACCTTTTAACTGCCCGCCGGTGTAAATACTCTTGTTGTTCAGGCTGCGGATCCATTCGTTATCCGTCATGTAGAACCCACCGCCGTGGGTTTCATCCATCCAGCCCCGGCCGTGTCGTGAGATTATCCACCCCCCGGTGCTGCGGATATCGCTGTCTGCCGTCACCGGACCGTTACTCACTATGCTGACATCAAAGTTGCCGTACTTCCCGTTCACCACCCCGACGCTGTTCAGGTTGTTGCCACCCATATCGATTGCGGTGTGCATTTTATTCAGCTCCGGCCGGCCGTTTACCTGGAAGCGGTACAGGCGGTCGCTGTCTTCCCGCGCCCCCGTCAGCGTCTCCGGACTCAGCAGCACCGCAATATGTCCGTTACCTCCACTGGTCCCGAATCCCGCCAGCGGTACCGTCCAGCTGTTCATGGCCCCGGTCGCCGTCCTCCCGTCACGGATATAACCACCGAGACCGGCACTGATATCCAGTGATATCTGCCGCAGCGCCTTATACGGCAGGGGCTGACCGCCCGTGGTCATCACCAGCCCCTGCAGCAGTTCCGCATGCTGCGCGTTACGTATCAGCAGCGCTTTTAACTGCTGGCCGTTACTGTTGGTCTCCCGGAACCCCGCCGGTAAAAATCCGGTATTTTTCAGCATCTGTACCGTCACCGTGACCGGCTTCGTGGTGGTACTCGCCGCCTGTACCTCTGAGTAATAACGTCCGCTGTACGACTCCACCGCCTGCGTGAACCGGCTCGTCTGTGCCGCCATCAGTTGCCACTGGCGGGATTTCAGGTAATCCTTCATATACCCGGAAGCCATGGTCGCCATAATCAGCACTATCAGCAGCGCGGCTGCCACGCCAACCATGGCAAAACCGCGGTCCGGCCCTGTAACGCGTTTTTCTGTTTTCATCACACCACCCACAGCGGCTGATACAGCCGCTGGATTAATATCAGTACACAGCCCGCGCCAAGCCAGGGGCCCAGCGGACCGCCGGCACGCATACCTGTTCCTGCCGTCAGATGCCACGCCATAAAACCCGCCAGCGCGGTTATCAGCGCTGTCATCATTCCTGTAAAACCCAGCCAGGCCACCATGCCGGTTATCATCCACTGGTCTCCTGTCCCCAGAATGTCCCCCATACGCCGGAGCTTCCCGGTGTGCAGCCCCGACGGTGTCGGGTACAGGAGCATCAGTGTCATCATCCCCGTGACGGCGGTACGTATCAGCAGGGAAGATACGGAAGGCGCTGTTATCCCTGACGCCAGCAGGCCGGCAACCAGGAACGTCACCGTCATCCGCCGCGGCAGCCAGCCGCTTGCCGCGTCACACACACCCAGTTGCAGAAGAAACCCGGACATCAGCAGGGCGTGTATCCGCTCAGCAGGAGACACTGGCGCCAGGCAGAACAGCATGGCAGCCACCGCCATCGCCCATATCCCCGTGGCTTCTGCCGACCGCATCCGGGCGTTCACGCTGCAGCCCTGCCCGGTCAGAAAACGACGGACCGGCGCCAGCACCAGGCGGGCCGCCAGGGCGGCGACCATCATCACCGGCAGGGCGTATTCCACCGGAAACGCCGTGGCTATCAGGGTTCTCACCGGACATCCCCCTGCCGGAGTTGTGCCAGCGCCTGTTCTGTCACCGCACACATCATTTCGTGAAGTGCCTTCAGCTGGCGTGTATTTTCTGTCAGCCGCTGCAGGAGGATATTGTCTGCACTTCCCACCGTTCCGGTCAGTGACAGCGCTTCGTGTTTTTCCAGCAGCGAAGTGTGCGCCGCCAGTCCATCCAGCATGCTGCGGGCCGTGGTGTATGCCAGAATAACTGCCCGTCGGGTCTCCGGAGGCAGTCGCGACACACCACCGGCACGGTCTTCATAAATGCTGAAGTAACGCTGCCGGGCATAAAACCGCACCCGCAGAACTTCCCCGTCCTCCGTCACATGCAGGGCGTGACCGAAAGACGCCATATAACTGTCGCAGAAACAGTCGATTTCATCCGCCAGTCCCCCGGTTAATAACTTCACGTCGTCCCGGTCACGCCCCCTGCTCCGGGCCGTTCTCAGCCGCAGTATCTCCGTCAGCACGCAGGCAAGACTCAGGGAGAGAAAAGCAAAAACCCATGGACCCAGAATTGTTACCCATAACAACACCTTCATTTCCCTCCGTCATCTCCTTTTCCGGCAGCCTTACCGGCGTTTTTTGTCGCTGTCGCCGGGGTTGCCGGAAGCCGGTTATAAATCCGCCATATCCGGTTCGCGTAGTGCTCCCGGGTTTCATGGCGGTCGGCCCGGAACCCTGCGTTATATGACCCCAGACAGTTCCAGGTGATACCGCAGACCTGAAAGTGTTTTGCCAGCACCCAGGCCCCGGTCTGCACATTCAGGCAGGGGCGGTACAGGTCATCCGCGCTGCGAATTACCCCCATCGCCTGCAGTTCCGGGATATGGGTGGAGTTAATCTGCATCAGACCGTAATCCGTGCTCTTCACCCGTCCCTTTTTATCCCGGTTCACATTGATGGCGTGCGGGTCAAGATGGCTCTCACCCCGGGCTATCGCTTCCAGCAGCCGGGGTGAAATACCGTATTTCACCCCTGCAGCCTCAAAGCAAAACGCCCGGGCGGGGAATGACGACAGCAACAGTAGCGCTGTCGCCAGGAGCATCACCGTCTGTACGCCCCGCCACATCCTTACGCGCCTCCCTGTGGTGTCGGCTGCACACATCTTTCAGGCTGTCGGCGTATCAGCTGTTCACGGTGAATATCAGCTTGTTGGTTCCGGTACGCCCGCTGTCCTTCGTGCACTGCGCGCCGGCCTGTTCGGACGTCACCTTCCCGTCAGCATGGGCGGTGGCATTGATGGTGATACCGTCCACCACCCCGGACTTGCTCAGACGCGTGGTTATCTGCACGCAGGCCGCCTGCGGTACCTTCTCGTAGGTCAGGGTGAAGCCGTTGTTGAACCCCGCCGTGTTCAGCGGCGTCAGCGTCACCGCCCCGCCCCAGGTGTTCCACAGCGTGGCGGTTCCCGCCTGGACATCCCCACGGATGGTCATGCTTCTGGACACCCCTCCCTGCTGAATAAGAGACCCGGTCATCTTCGCCGCCGAGGTGAAGTTGTACCCGTCGCTGTCCTTCAGCAGCCCCTGGGTACTGGTGATGATGGTCTGGATATTGGTGGCCTCCGAGGCCACATCCTTGCGCAGCCACAGGGTGACGGCGTAGCCCAGGACTGACACTATCACCAGGATAATCACCAGCCCCACCACACCCTGCTCCATCATCGCCCAGCCACGGTCGGGCTCCGGCGGTTTACCGCCACTGGCAGAATTACCGGTACCGTTCAGGGAAATCACGTTCTCTGTCATCTGTCTTTTCCTCAGTTGTCTGTTACTTAACTGTCTGTTCATCGGTTAATTTAAGGTTTACCATCCGGCGGGCATCAGCCCGCCCCGCTCATATCACTGCCGCCCATCTGAGAGACGGTCGTCACGGCGGAGACCAGCAACAGCAGGACGCCCACCAGAACCAGCAACATCAGCAGGCGTATCCGGTTGGCCCGGACGTTCACCCGCTCCAGCGTCTGCTCCAGCCAGCGCTCACCGTAGCGGGCTATCACATCCGGCGCGCCGTCGCCCCGGGTCAGCAGGGATAAAAAGTTGGCTGCTTCCCGCGACGGGAAGTCACAGCCCGAATTTCTCAGCGCCAGGCCAAAGTGGTCCCCCTCCTTCACCCGGTCGATAATCGCCTCCAGCCTCACTGCCAGCCACGGAGAGGCGAAGCGCATCAGCAGTTGCAGGGCATTCAGCAGCGGCACCTGGGCCGCCAGCAGGGACGCCATGTTCAGCAGGAACACCGCCCCCTGGATATCCCGGTACACCGACCACGGGACAAACACATCCGCCACCCGCCGCAGCCCGTCAGGCCTTGTCCAGCGCGGCAGGGACCAGAACACCCACACGGCAGCCAGCACCATCATGCCGCCTGTCAGGGAACCATGACTGTCCGCATACACTGACAGCACATACAGAAAACCCAGTCCGCCCTCCCAGGTGTCCGGGGACGACATTTTTTCCAGTTCCGGTATCAGCGAGAGGTTGAAGACCAGGACAGTGGCAACCAGCATCGCCACCAGGCCCACCGGGTACACCGACATCTTCAGGACCGCTGACAGAATGCGGCGCCGGCAGGTGGTCAGCAGCACCGCCTGCGCCAGCGCGTCGGGCAGGCTCCCGCTCTGCATCCCGGCGCTGATAAGCGCCGCCTCTTCTGCCGGCACCCAGCGGGCCAGCGTGTTTTCCAGACCGTGCGCCTCGCTGTTGTCACTGAGCGCGTCCGTGCAGTCCTGCGCCAGCTCCGCAAACGGATGCCAGCGCTGACCAAAGTTCGTGTACGCCTCGCTAATCTGCTCCAGCGCCTGTTTCAGCGGGACCCGGTTGGCCAGCAGGAAGCGCAGCGCCTCATAGAAGCGGATGCGATACTCCCCGGAGAACGTCCGGCGGACGGCCTCATAGCGCAGCCGCTGCAGCATTCCGCTGCGTACGTTGTTCTCATTGTCCATGTCCGTCTCCGTTATTACTGTTGTTACTGCTGCTGTCATTCCGGCCCGTTCTTGCTGCCGCCGCGTTCTGCCGCAGGGCGGTCAGCGCCACCTTCAGTGCCTCCTGCAACCCCCGTGCCAGCCCCTGTTCAATCCCGGAAGACACCGCCAGGCTGACCATCTCTTTCAGCTCTTCCCTGAGAGCGGAGAGGTCAGTACCGGTACCACAGTCAGAACGTGTACCGGCGTGTATGGCACTATCATCCGGCACCTGCAGCACATCGTCCTCATCCAGCGGAATGGTCTCATCCGCCTCCAGCGGGTCGACAAGGCCGGCACCGAGTTTGTGCAGCAGATGGGTACGACGGGTGATACCGCCGTTCGCCATCCAGTAACGTCGCGCGGCCTCCTTACCTTCGGCTTTCAGCAGATGGAACAGCCGCGCATCCGGGCGGATGACCTCCGCCACCACGCTGCGCCCGGTCACGCCGTGTCCCACCGTCGCCACCGTGCGACCGTTCAGCACCACCGACTTCCGGCAGTGCTCACAGCCTTCCGGATGGCGGAAGTACAGGTCTTCCGGACGGCACAGCCCGGGCTCGTGACAGTATTTTTCCAGGTACGTACGCTGTTCGTCACTCAGGGAGAAGCCTTTCTGCGCCCACGGCACCTTACAGTGCGGGCACAGCGTCTTCACCAGCCGCTGGCTGATAAGCCCCACCATCAGCTGTGCGTCCAGAATCAGTCCGGCCTCCACGCCCATGGTTATCATGCGTTCCGGAATGGACAGCGCGCTGTTGGTGTGCAGCGTACTCATCACCAGATGCCCGGTCTGGGCAGCGAAGATACCCGCCAGTATCGATATCAGGTCACGCAGCTCGCCCGGCATAATCGCATCCGGGTCAAGGCGCAGCGCGCTGGAGATGGCCCGTTCCCAGGCACGTCTGACCTCCGCCTCATCCGCCTTGTCGCAGATAATCGGCGTCTGAATGGCACCGGCAATACGCCCTTCCGGCGGGTCCTCCACCGTCAGCAGGCGTTTAAGGAACCCGGTCCGCTCCAGCCAGATACGGCTGAAACTCCTGAGCGTGGTGGATTTCCCTGAGCCCGTGGGGCCGGACAGGATGACCATCCCCTCCGGCAGGCGCAGAATGCGCTGTATCAGGGTTATCTGTGCCGGCAGAAAACCGAGCTGCACCAGGGACGGCACCCGGTCACCGTCGTCATTAATGGTACGCATGACAAAGTGCAGGCCGTCTGCCGTCGGCGTGTGGCTGTAGCGGGCACCAAACAGCCCGACCTTTTTCAGGAACTTTGCCGCCACCCGCCCGTCCTGCTTGCGCATCGGGAAGAACTGCACTTCGGTGACGTCGCACATCGACAGAATGATGGTGGCGGCCAGCGCCTCCCCGTCCTGCTCCGCCAGTTCAGCCACCGTCACCAGGTCACCGTGAATGCGCATTTCAATACGGGTCAGTCCGGGGCTGGTCGTCACATGGATGTCGGAACTGCCGGTACGCTGTGCGGTCTGAAAGTAACCCAACACCTCCGCCTGGCGCCGGCTGACGTCCGCCAGGTCCTTCAGGCTGAGCCCCGGTTCGTCTGACTCTGCCTGGCGGCCCTGCGACTGGCGGCAGACCTGCAGTACCGAGCGGGAGACAAACCGCGGGGAGACCCGGGCGTGCTCACTCATCAGCCGCATCACTTCCGCCTGTACGTCAGGCTGAACCCGGCGGTGCTCATCCACCAGAATCTCGGTTTCCCGCGTCTCCGGGTTGTGGTACAGCAGCACCCCGCTGTCCTCGTCATGTCCCTGTGCTGAATGCCCCCTGCTCATAAAACGTGTTTCTCCTTGTTCAGAAGGCCATCAGCTCAGAACGACAGTTCCGAACCGTCGCTGAGCGTGACGCCGGACAGCGAAATACGGCTGACCGTCAGCGTGGTTTTCCCGATAACCACCCGACTGCCGGTGGTCACCTCCGGCTGCGAGCCGTCCGGTAACTGCAGCAGGGCGCGCAGCACGCTGCCCTTCCCGCTGATTTCCAGCACCTGCGGACGGGCGACGGCCTGAGAATGTGACACCCCCCGCCCGTCCTGCTGCCCCGGCATGCCCGGCACGGAGGAGGATGACGGCGTGACCGTGCCGGCGATGGCACCGGCTGAACCGGAGGCTTCACTGCCAGCCTCCTCCAGCTGGCGCTGCAACTGCGCAGTCTGCACTTTTGCCGCCAGCAGCAGGTTCTTCTGCCGTATCTGCTCCAGCATGCCCAGGGTGATACTGCCCGGCGGCGGTACCGGCGGCGCGGCTTCAGCAGAAGCCGTGACCGGTGGTGTACCGGCTGTGCCGGTATCCGTGTCTGCCCGCGCCCCGGAGCCGGCCAGTACCAGCAGTATCGTCGTGGCGCTGACTGCAGCCGTGGCTGCCTTATTTCTTTCCGGCATAAATATGCCCCTCCGTCTCATACTGTTGCCCTTCCCCGCTGAGCGTGAATGTCACTTTGCTTATCCGTATTCCCTGCCCGTCGGCAGGGCCGGCCAGCATCTCCGGCACCCGCCTGTCCGTCAGGGTGAAGGTGTATTCCTGCCAGTCCTGTGCCGGCGGCGGCGTGCCGTCATCCCCGGGTACGCCCGGCTCCTCATTCACCGCCGTCAGCGTCAGCGTGGCCTGGTGTGCCTGGTACCAGGACACCACCCGCATCAGCTGCACGGTAACGGGCGGTACCGGCTCGTCCATGCCCGGCGCCGGTGTCCAGGGCAGGTGCACCGTCCCCTCGCCCCCGCCCGCCGCCAGGTTAATGACCGGCCGGCGGTGAAACACCGCCGTCGCCCGGCGGGAGAACCCCGCCGCCGTACCGCCGGACTGACGGCTGTAAACCAGCAGCAGACCGTCAGCACCGCACTCCCCCCGGGTCAGTTTCCAGCTGTCCAGATAAACCGGGGCAGCCCTCCGCCATGTCCGGCAGTGCGCCAGAAACGCCTGTACCGGCATCATGTCCTTCCAGGGATGCGGCAGGTATACCGGCTCCGGGGGCGCGGTGGCGGGAATGATGTCCGCCAGAACGGGCGGCAGGTCGTTTTCCCCGCCCGGCCACAGCCAGAATGCCGCCGCTCCAAGCAGCGCCAGTCCCGCCAGCACCGGCAGGGGTTTTATGCCCGCGCGGACCGGTTTCAGACGGGAAGCCTTCAGAACCTGCTTTCCTGCTGAGACGGTCAGGGCTTCCCATGGCAGCGGCTCATCCGGCGGAGAGGTGACCGTCCAGCCCCCCTCCGGCGCGGTGTTAAACGCCAGGAACCGCTGCAGGGCCTGCCCGGCCTCTTCCGCCGAACCGGTCACATCCGCCATCACCGACGGCAGGCCGCTCACCGTGGCCAGAAACACGTGCCTGGACGCATCCAGCCGGTACACCCCGTATGCGTTATCACCGCTGACCCGGCTGAATATCGCCGCCAGCGAATACACCGGCCCGCGCGGACGCGGAGTCATGCGACCGTTCGCGACCACGCGGTCTCCCCGGCGTCCCTGCCGGACCGTCAGGGTCAGTACCGCGCCGTCACGGCGTGAGCCTCCGGCTGTGGTGCGTTTTTGTTTTTTTACCGCAGTACGCTGACGGGAGGACTGACGCACAGGTGCACGCCCCTGCGCCTCCCAGCGCAGCCCGGCCGCCCACTGGCGCCGTCCGGCGGTCACCACGACCACGGTGTCTGCTGTCACGGCCGTCATCTCAGTCACCGTTATTCCCCGCCAGCAACGGCGTGATAATAATCACCAGCGTGCTGCGGCCATGCTCCCCGTTCCGGCCTCCCCCGAAGAGGAAATTGCCCGGCGTGAACGTGCCGCGCTTATTCACCGACGTGTTGTCCTGGCTGAAGCCGGTCAGAACCAGCGACTGTCCGGCGCGAAGGTTGACCTTCTGGCTCAGTGAACGCAGTTTCGTGTAGGGCATCTCGATATAGCTGTTGCCATCTTTCGAGGTGAAACTGCGGATGGTCGGCGGGTCTGACAGATTGAAATTCACCTGCAGCTGGACGTTGCCTGACGGCTGTATCAACGGCAGCAGGGTCATGTTGAAGCCGGTCGTTATCATGCCCGGCGTCAGCGTGGTGGTGGCTCCCACATCGGTCGTGGTGGTGGTGGCAGACTGCGCCACATACACCGCCTGGTCCGCCATCTGGATGGGGACTGGTGTCAGATTGGTGACGGTACTGTCCTGGGCGGTCACCACACTGATATCGCCCTGTTCGCTGAGCGCTTTAATAAGCAGGGAGGAGCCGCTGAACCGGGCGGCGCTGCCGGTCGCCGTGTCGAGGATGGACACCCCCGCCGAGGTTGCGCCGGCAATCTCTCCGCCGGCATTGTTCAGGGTCGCCCCGGCCTGCTGCAGCGATTTGTAGATAAGGCCCCAGTCAATACCGAACTGCTCATTGCGGGTGTTGCTGATGCTGAGCACTTTCACGCTCAGCTGAACCTGGCGGTTCATGTCGCGGTTCTGCTCATCCACATAGCGGGCCACGGTCTCCAGCACCTGCGGCGTGTCGGTGACCGTCAGTACTCCGGTGCTTTCAGAGAGCCAGTAGCGCCCCTTTTCCGGAGTCAGAATGGTCTCCATCGTTTTACGGATATCTTCGTATGCGTCCCGGTCCTGGAGGGTGGTGGTCTTCTGGGACGAGGATGAATCGCCGGAGACGGAATTATCACCGCCGCCGCTGCCTCCGCTGGTTCCCATCGAACTGGTTGAACCTGAGCTGACGCTGGCATTGGAGTTCACCCGGGTATTGAGGAAAGCAAACTGAAAGGTTCGCGTCTGCGTCAGATAGAACATCACCGCGCCCTGCTCTGTACGCCAGGAAAGTCCGGTGCGGGCAGCCACGCTGTCCAGCAGTCCCGCCAGCGGACCCTGCCAGCGCAGGCCGTTCAGCGTGACGGGGGCAGCCTGCGGCTGACCACCGCCCTGCGCGCCCAGTTGGTCCAGCGGAATGCGTCCGTTATCATCCGGTACCGGCAGCGCGCCGCTGATACGCCGGGTTACCCCGGCGGGTGACATACCGTGCCCGGCTGCCATCACCTCCGGTGCCAGAATGACCCGCACGCCGCAGATACGGGTGATGCGCTCGCTGATTTCAGGCAGCGTCAGGCCGTCACGGCTGCTGATGGTGATGCTGCACGCCGGCAGTCCGGCCTTCTGCGGGGATGGCGCGGCCTGCGTGACGGGCTTCAGGTTCACCCACGGTTTGTCCGTCCAGACCAGCGGGGCCTGATGACGCTTCTGGCTGTCAATATGCTGCTGCGCAATGTCCGCGTCCGCCCGGATGCTCCGGGACATGTTGTCCATTTCGCGGAAGGTGCAGCCGGTCACGGCAACGGACAGTGCCGTCACGATAATGACCGTCAGCGCGCGTATTCTGTTTCTGTTCATCGTGATTTCTGTTTCCTGATTCCTGATTCAGTTGAGGTACACCACGTCCCCGTTGTTCACGTCCGGCGGTAACGCCAGACCGGTATCCGTGCCCGACAGCCACACCAGACGTCCGCCGCTGACCGTGCCAACCAGCGCGGAGCCGTCCGACAAATCGCGCAGCGAACTCACCAGCCCCGGCGTGTCTGCCCGCCACACCCACAGGCGGTCGCTGACAATGCGGTGGTGAATACGACCATCGGGGGGACTCACCAGCGCCAGCGCGGACAGCGGTACTTCCCCGTCACGTAACGGATGGTCATGGCGCCAGTCGTTAATGGCCGCCGCCAGCCCCAGCACCTGCTGCGCCGGCACTCTGGCCGTGGCTGTTTGTGTCCGCGCCTGCGTCTGCATTCTCTGGCTTTCCACCACGTGTCCCGTGATGAGCATGAACACCATCCCCAGCGCCACAATCATCAGCCCCATATCAGCGGTCCACCGGACGGCCTGTCACCGACACCAGGCACTGCAGGCGGTTGGCTTCGGCATAGAGGCGTTTTTCAGCCGGGCGGTACAGGTCAAACACCTGATCCAGCGCCGATTCAAAACTGCCGCGGAATGTCAGCGGTGCCTCAATGAGGTAATCCACAGGGGTCTGCCAGATAACAACCCAGTGACCACCGTTCGGGCAGTCGGCCTTCTCCGCCCAGGCGGTCAGGGACTCCTTCAGGGTGATACCGGCAGCCGCCTTCCATTCAGGACCGGACGGCAGCGCCTTCACCGGGGTACCGGTGAGCTTCGGGGCCGGTACCGGCGCAGATGATGCCGGAACGGAAGAGGTGGTTAATGAAGAGGAAGCTGATGCCGCCGGAGAAGCCGGGTGAGAGGATGACGCTACCGCCGCCGTCACGGTGGTTTTCCCGGTCAGGTCGCTGCCGCTGAACGGGTTACGCCCGGTCGGGGCAGCCCCGGAGGCAGCAGAAGCCGCCCCGGACGGGGATGACGCTGTCGGTGCTGATGCTGTATTTTTTGCTGTCGCCGGAGAAACCACCTCACCGACAGTGGTTGCAGGCGGGTTCGTGGCAGTAACAGAAGAAGACGAAGCCGTCGTGTTTTTTGCCGTCACGCCCTGCCCCGTGGAGGCCGACGCCAGAACCGGTACTGCCGGCAGGGGAAGCGTCTCACTCCGGCCCGGCTGAGCGCTGGCGCTGAGGGAAGGTGTTCCCGCCGCAGACGCCGGCGCCGGAGACGAAATGACCGGAGAGGCTGCCGTCGTGGTGGCCGGTGAAGTCCCCGGACGCGACTGCGCCAGATAAGCCTCCCGCAGCACAAAACAGACCTCGCGGTTCACTTCATCCACGGTCATGCGCCAGGCCGGTCCCGCCACCACCTGCAGCGCCTCGCTCAGGCGCACGGGGCCCAGACGGCGCTGGACGGCAGGCAGTGGCCGGTTCAGCAGTTCCGCGAAATTCGCACCGTAACGACCGCACAGCGAATAGCCTGACTGGAACAGCAGGTAACGAAACCCGTCTCCCACGCTGCTGACCAGCGATACCGGCATGGTGATATCAATCAGCTGGTTCAGGGGCTCGCGCTGGGCATCGGCACTTTTTACGCTGACCAGCGTGTAACGACCCGCCCGGGTCACTTCCGGTGAGCGCTGCCAGATGTCCGCCGGCGCGGCTGGTTTCAGGCTGTGGCTGAATGCCGCATCCCGGACAGACGACGCTGCCGGCGACTGCGCACACCCGGCCAGAACCAGCAGCAGTCCGGAGCAGAAAAAAGGGTATGTGTTTAACGTAAACATGGTAAATCCCGACAGATGGCCATCATTGCGGCCATCCTGCGGGGATTTGCGTTAACGCTCAATAAAGAACTGTTTTTGCGAATTTACAAAAAAAACGCCGGCACGATGGCTGGCGTATACACGTTCGACTGTCAGGCGTCATCCGTTAAAAAGGAGTAGTCACATTCTTCCAGAATGTGCCGGTAAATAAGGAAATCCCGTCGACTGAAGCAGAAACAGTGCACATCCATCTCCGGTGCAATATCTGCCAGAAATGCGGTGATGGTGCGCAGCGCGATGCCGGCTGCCCGTTCATGCGGATAAAAATAATGGCCGGTGCTGATACAGGGAAACGCCATGCTGCGAAAGCCATTGTCCCGGGCAAGCGTCAGCGCCCGGCGGTACGCCTGCGCCAGTAAAGCATCCTGGCGTTCTGTCCACAGCCCGAACAGCCAGCGGGGACCCACGGCATGAATAACACCGCGACAGGGCAGTTTTCCGGGCGGAGTGAGAACCGCTGTTCCCACTGGCAGATTGCCGTAAGTCCGGATGTGGTTTTTGCATGCGGCCAGAAGTCCCGGTCCGGCTGCCCGGTGGATGGCACCGCATACGCCACCGCCATGATGTAACCGGGTACTGGCGGCGTTCACGATAACGTCACCACTGAACCGGGTGATATCGCCTTTTCTGATATACAGCATAATCCTGGTTTCTCCCCGAAGCGCCGGACAGCCCGGTGATAATGGAATGAAACGAACCACTTCAGCCCGTAAGGAGCCATCCTGAGGAGATTTGGCACAGTGCTCAACCGGGAATTGTTTTTGCAGAATCAAAAAAAACGCCCGCATTGCTGCAGGCGTTCCGGCGTACATGAAGTTTTACTCAGACGGGCATGATAACCCGCGATGTTAATGGCGGGGCTGTTCCAGCTCCTCGCGGCTCAGTCCCATGGTTTGCATCACCACTTCCGGGCTGACGCCATTGTCAATCAGCGCACGGGCAGCATCCAGTAACGTCCGGCGTTCACGCTCCTGGCTGGCCTGACGTTCCTGTTCCAGAATGGCTCGCTCACGCTCCAGGCTGGCCTGACGTTCCTGCTCAATGCCCTTCTGGATACCGTTTTCTTCCAGTTGCTGTGCTATTGTCCCCATGAGTTCCTCGTATTCGGGGATATCTCCCGACAGTTGGTTAATATATGGCCTGATATCCTCGCCCGCCATACCATTCATTATAGTATAACGCAGAACGGCTTCCACCTGCTCACGGCTGTTCAGTCCCAGTTGAATCAACTGAACCAGACGTCCCAGCAGTTCCCGGCCATCCCGCAGACGGATATCACGCTGCACCATCTCCAGCAGCGCCATCCGACGGTGCGTTTTGATATCATCATCATCCAGCACGCTGACGTCAATCAGCGGCCAGGGTTTACTGAGTACCCGTCTGGCAAGCTCCGGCTGTTCAAAGCAGTCCAGCCAGTCCATACTGTACGGGTAAGGACGAACGTCACCATGGTAAAAGAGCAGCGGCACCACCACCGGCAGTGTTTTGTACCCCTTTTTCAGGTGATCATCCATCGCCCTGATGGTGTATTTCATCATGCGCCAGGCCATCATCTCATCTTCGGTACTCTGATGCTCCACGATACAGTAGAGCAGGCAGTGCGCGTCCTCCGCCATTTTTACCGAATACAGAATGTCAGAGTGCAGCTCCTTTAACTCTTCATCGACATAACTTCCCGACTCCAGCCTCAGCGTATCCAGGTGAACCAGCGAACGGATGTCTTCAGGCAGGTGCGCCTCAAGGAAATCCCTTGCCGTCTCAGGCTCCCGCAGAAACAGCTTGAACAGCGGGTCGTGCCCGCGTTTACTGTTACTGGTCATTATTCCCCCGCATGTTAAATAAGTGTTTCACCCCCTCTGACAATACCAGGGGAGTGAATTCAGCAGATAACTGTCTGTGATTTGTAAAAAAACGCCAACATCGATGTCGGCGTTTTCAGGTTAGTACACTCGCTACAATACAGAGATTCTTCTGCATTACTGCGGCCAGAAACTGGCGTCAACCGCCTGTTCAAACGTCCACGGACAGGTTTCCGGGAAAACAGAACGACGGATATTCGTTTCACGTTCAGCGTTAATTACCGCTATCCGGTAGGCATCAGCAATGATATCCGAAAGTTTTGATTTCAGACTTGGGTTTTCTGATAACACCTTCAAAGCTCTTAAACGTTGCTCTTCTATTGTCAGTTGCCAGCTACGCCCCTGGCGTTCTGACTGGTACTGCCATTTCAGCAGATGCATAAAGAGCACCTGGAGACGGGACTCCAGCTCCCTGCGTTCACTTCGCCCCATCGCCTCAATCTCCTCAAGCAGGTTTTTCAAATCCAGGTCTTCCGTACGACCGGCACGGATCAAATCTGCCTGCTCCTGGGTCCAGCCATAAAAATCAGTATCATAACGTTCTGTCATGGTTTAGCTCCCCTTATGAATATCGGCCTGCCGGAGCAGGCCAGACATTCACAGATAACCTCTCTGAACACAATCACCACATAACACATTGATTTATATGGTAACGCGCTCAAAAAGGTATGTCATCGTCAAAATCCATCGGCGGCTCATTCGCCGGATGCTGTTTTGGCGGCGTGCCACTGTAGCTACGACCAGCCGGTTGCTGGGGTTGCCCCTGGCTTCCCTGTTGCTGACCATTGCCACCGTTGCCACGACTGCCCAGCATCTGCATGGAGCCCTGCATGGACACCACCACCTCTGTAGTATAACGTTCCTGACCACTCTGGTCAGTCCATTTCCGGGTGCGCAGTTCGCCCTCAATGTACGCCTGGGAGCCTTTACGCAGATACTCACCCGCAATTTCTGCCAGTTTGCCGTAAATCACCACACGGTGCCATTCGGTACGTTCTTTCTGCTCACCCGTCTGTTTATCTTTCCAGGTATCTGACGTCGCCAGTGACAGCATCGCCACCGCATTGCCATTGGGCAGATAGCGAACATCCGGATCCTGACCCAGATGTCCGATAAGCATTACCTTGTTAAGTCCTCTTGAAGCCATGATGATTTCTCCTTAAGCCTGATGACGCTGTGACCATGAACCCTGTTCGAGCGCACGTTCAGCCAGCTCAGCAGTGGCGAAATACTCCACGGATTCGCGGGATACCGGGCCCATTTCGTTTGCCGTGCCGATGTAGAAACCGGCACCGCTGCGAAGAACCTGTAAGGGTAAAGACAGACCGGCAAATTCTGCTGCCAGCATACCGGTGGAGACAGTTGTTGAATTTAACATATTGTGTTCCTTAATCAGTTGATGAACGGAACACACCTTCCTGACGGAAAGTGTGTCACCGCCAGGGAGAGGTCAGTTAAAATGACGGTTTCAGAATGAGTTTTCCGCGTACTGCTTCTGCGGAGTCTGGTCCTGAACCGGGGGAGTCGAGGTCGGTTTTTCTGCCTTGTAGACAATCTCTTTGTCAATCTTTATCCAGTCCACCCGGATAAGACGCGTTTTGAGACTGACGCGGTTTTCGCCGGCATGCTCACCTTTTGACAGGGTGAAGATGTCCGGTTTAACACCGCTGAGCACAAAACTGATCATCACTTTTTTGTCTTCGTCACAGGCTTTCTGGCAACGGTTGATCAGACTCGTTGCGTCCTTGCCTGCAACAGTGACATCAAAGCGGGTATAGTCTGCATTATCTGTCGGCCCCGTCAGGGCGTTCAGCGTACAGCAGGTAAACTTACTGTTACCGTTGACCACCTGGCGTACGTTACTGATGTAGCCCAGGCCGCTGATGTTAAGGTTGAAGTAGTTCACTTCTTTAACTTCTTTTTTGTCAGTATTTCCGGACATGATGTTTTCTCCAGGGATAAAAAAGTATGGTTGAGAAAACATGCATCCCTGTAGGGAAGTGTTTTCCCGCAGGGAAATCAGTACATTCAGCGCACTGATTGTCTTGGTTTAAGATATCTTAATCGCAGCAGATCCCACTGCGACAGCCGTTTCCAAAGATTAAAGGGCTGTACCGTCCGAAGACACCACCTTTCAGGCTACGGTGGCATTGGTGTGCGGTTACCCGAAGGCGTCTCTCTCAAACCGCTGAAACATTGGTGCGCAGTCACCCGAAGGCGTCTCTCTCAGACTGCTGAAACATTGGTGTGCGATCACCCGAAGGCGTTCCTCTCAGATCACAGGAACATTGGTGGTCACTCAGTGAGTGACAGATTGCACGTTCATTTTTACCAGGATAAAAAACAAGTCAATCCGTTAATTGTTTTTTGCGAATCAACAAAAAAATGGCCCCCGTAAACGGAGGCCATTTCTGAAGAAACTGCTGCACCACAGCATGATGTAAGAATCTAATCTCCGGGGTAAAAACCATTATTACCCGGCGCGGTTTTCACGGAGTGTTTGCGCGTTAAGGACTAATCCTCGAGTAAAGATCGCCCTTCAGACTGAAATTCCGGCTGGCATGCGGTCAACCGGAACCGGCCGCAGTCACGGGGTGCTGCTCTTATCAAAGCCGGATAAGGCTATCAGAATCCGGCCAGACAAAACAAGTTGTTATCGCATATGTGTTATCGCATATGTGTTATCGCAGATTCACTTTCAGGCCTTTTGGCATTTTTAACGCGCCGCCGCCAGTACCGCTTCCCGCAATACCCCGGCACGCCGGATAGTTGACACAACCGAAAAATACGCCATTCTTTCCCTGACGCTGCACCGTTCGTCCCCCGCATTCCGGGCAGGGCGGACCGGACGGGGCCTGCATCGCCAGCGGCTGCGTTTTTCCCTGGCTGACCAGCTGCGACACCCAGGCATTCTGTTTCGCCATAAAATCATCCAGACTCACCCGGCCTGCGGCCACCTCATCCAGCAGTTGCTCCCACAGTGCCGTCAGCCCCGGGCTGGTCAGTGCCGCCGGCAGGGCATTCACCAGGTCACGCCCTGTCGGGGTGGAACGCAGTACTTTCCTGTCCCTTACCATAAATCCGCGTTTTATCAGGGTGTCGATTATCCCCGCCCGGGTTGCCTCAGTTCCTATCCCCGCGTTTTCTTTCAGTACCTTCTTCAGCGCCGGATCCGTGACGAATGACGCCGCGTTCGTCATCGCCGCAATCAGCGTGCCGTCGTTGTACGGTACCGGCGGTTTTGTCTGCAGCCGCTTTTCCTCAGCGCCCTGAACCGGGCAGGTCTGGCCAGCCTGAAGCGGCGGCAACCGCGAGGCATCTGTTTTATCACTGCCCACATCACCCTCTGCCGGTGTCTGTGCCGGCTGCGCCGTCGGGTCGGTAAACAGCGCTTTCCATCCCGCCACCACGGTCACATTGCCGGTCGTACGGAACAGTTGCCCGCCGATGTTAAATGTCGCTTCTGTCGCGTCCACTTCCATCTGCGGCAGAAACTGGGCCAGATAATGCTGGCGTATCAGCTGGTACACATTGCGCTCATCGGCACTCAGCCGGCTTAAATCCCCCACATGTTTCGTCGGGATAATGCCGTGATGCGCAGTGATTTTTTTATCGTTCCAGATACGGGAGACCAGACTGGTATCCAGTTGCGTCAGCGCAGGATGTAACGTCAGTGACGGGTCCGTCTGCATCAGTGCCGCCAGAACCGCACGAACGTCATCCCGCATCGATACCGGCAGATACCCGCAGTCCGTTCTCGGATAGGTTGTCAGTTTATGGGTTTCATACAGACTCTGGGCAATATCCAGCACTTTCTGTGCCGGCATACCAAATTTTTCTGCGCAGGCCTGCTGCAGGGAACCCAGACTGAACGCCAGGGGCGCGGACTTCTTCTGCCGCTTCGTCTGGCAGTCAATCACCGTCGCCGACGCGGCCTGAAGGCATAACTGTACCACCTGCGCGGCAATACCCGGCTGAACACAGCGTCCCTCTTCATCACAGTACTGTGTCGCCGCAACCCATTTTGCCGGAAAGACAATATTGTCAGATACCAGCGTGGCAATAACATCTGAGTATGGTTTCGGGATAAAATTCTCAATCTCAAGGTCACGCCGGACAACAATGGCAAGCGTGGGCGTCTGTACCCGGCCAACGGATATAACCCCGCCGATACCCGCTTCCCGGGCCTTCAGGGTGTAAAGACGGGTCAGGTTCATGCCGGTAGTCCAGTCCGCCCGCCCACGGCCAACCCCGGCGCGGTAAAGCGCTTCCGTTTTTTCAGACGGCCATATGTCTGCCAGTGCGGCACGGATACTGGCATCATCCAGTGCGGACAGCCATAACCGGAACACCCGCCCCTGAAAACGGCAGTACTCCAGCAGCTCGCGGGCAATCACCTCGCCTTCCCGGTCGGCGTCGGTGGCTATCACCACCTCATCCACCTGTTTCAGAAGACGGTTAATCACCGCAAACTGGCCCCGGGCCTCTTTTTTCACCTCGAGTATCCACTGCTGCGGTATCAGCGGAAGCACATCCAGCCGCCAGAGGTTACCGTACTGCTCACCGTAGGCCACGGGGTCGGCCTGCTCAAGCAGATGCCCCCGGGCCCAGGTGACGATGACACCGGCCCCCGACAGAAACCCCTCCCCGCGCTTATCGGCACCAATGAACTTCGCGATATCCCTGGCCTGGGAGGGTTTCTCACACAGAAAAAGACGCATACCGCGGTTTACTCCGGCTCATCAGTTGACGGGGGCAACAGCACTGACAAATCATCGATATCAATGTCAATGTCCTCCGTCAGTACGCCTCTTCCATCATCCGTTCCGGAGGCTTCTTCTGTCTGCCGCTGCTGTAGTACTGATGTATTCGCGGGTTCAGAAGATCCGTCATTATCTGTTTCCCGTAGTGAGCTAATGCGTCCTTCAGAAAGACTTTCTCTTTTCAGGGCATCGACACTACGTCGGTTAACCGGGGGAGACCAGGAGGAACGCTTCTTCCCGGATAAAATGTCAGGGTCAACTTTCCCGAAAAGCTTTATCGCCTCCCTTGCCTTATCATTGTTCACCGCAATATCTTCACGGGTTACGGGTAAATAACGATATTTCTGTGCGGCACCATAGATTTGCCGCACCAGATATCCTCCCCGCCCAAGGCAACTGTTCAGTTCACGTCTGGAAATAATGCCATAGTGCGCCGCCTGAAATGCCTGCATGGCCAGCTGGTCAAATCCTACCAGTAACCAGACACAACGGTACCCTACAGGGGTCCGGCTGAAGACCCCGATATTAAGAGGTGAAACGCTGGTAATATCTGAAATTGTCACCTGAGCAGGTACCAGTGACATCACTTTCTTCAGTCCGTCCAGCTCTTCCTGCATTTTTTCAATCGCAGCATTAATCAGATTTTCCAGCTCCAGCATTTTGGCATCGGCCCAGGGATTATCACTGGCAGAGTCCTGGTTAATCCGCCCTGCTTTCTGGATGAATCCGGGCATACTGAAAATAAGACTGCGATGACGGGAGCTTTCCTTTTGACGTCCTCCTTTGTTGCCTCTGTATTCCGGATAACGCCCTTCCCATAAACGAATTGCGTAATGTGTATTCAGCGAAACACTCATTGCGGAACGAAGCGCGCCGGCTTTTCCCGGCTCCGGGGTCTGTTCATCACTCATTACCTGATCCTCACCATGGACTAATGTAAATAGACGTACGGCTATATTCAGAGAGTGACAATCAACAGACAATACGAAACTCTTTTTCCGAATTTCACATTTTCACATTGTGATAGCTCAGTAAGTTGCAATTTTCTCGTTCCTCCTCCTCCTCCCGGAACGATCCTGGCCATTTTTCATACCATGTTGCCAGTGGCAACATAGTTCACTTTTCAACCACTAAATTCCCGCTCACGCAGAACGCCACATTTCGCCTCGCTCAGCACCCGCCAGCATGATGAACTGGTCATTTTTTATACCGTGTTGCCAGTGGCAACATAGCTCACTTTTTAATCACCACATTCCCGCTCGCGCAGAACGCCACATTTCGCCTCGCTCAGCCCCCGCCAGCATGATGAACTGGTCATTTTTTATACCGTGTTGCCAGTGGCAACATAGCTCACTTTTTAATCACCACATTCCCGCTCGCGCAGAACGCCACATTTCGCTTCACTCAGTACACGCCAGCATGATGAACTGGTCATTTTTATACCGTGTTGCCAGTGGCAACATAGCTCACTTTTTAATCACTAAATTCCCGCTCGCGCAGAACGCCACATTTCGCCTCGCTCAGTACACGCCAGCATGATGAACTGGTCATTTTTTATACCGTGTTGCCAGTGGCAACATAGCTCACTTTTTAATCACCACATTCCCGCTCACGCAGAACGCCACATTTCGCCTCGCTCAGCACCCGCCAGCATGATGAACTGGTCATTTTTTATACCGTGTTGCCAGTGGCAACATAGCTCACTTTTTAACCACCACATTCCCGCTCGCGCAGAACGCCACATTTCGCTTCACTCAGCGTCGGTTTATCTGCAGCATGGCACGGGCTTCCGCCAGTTTCGCGGCAACAAGCTCCTTCGGCGCTGGAACGAACTCCTCAGCGGCAGGCTCATCACGGCCAGGCTGAGCCCCGGCATGGAGCGGACGGGTCGCAGTCGCAGGCGTTGACGCCGGTGATGATGGCGGTACGGTACCTGATTTCACTGTCCCTTCCGGCAGACGGAACTTCCCTTCCCGCGCCTGGCGCAGCAGCGTCAGCAGGTAACCCACCGGGTTGTTGACCCTCCCCTCACGGACGCCGTTTATCACCGTCGCCATCACACCGTCCGCCAGTTCAGCGCTCTGCTGACGCAGGTGCTGCAGCTGCGTTGCCAGCATCGCCTGCTCACCTGCCGGCAGCAGCTGTTGCAGTACTGAAGGCCACTCAAACCCCGGAGAAGTGTTCCCCGCCTGAGCATCAACGGAGCCACCGGAGGGCACATTTTCATCCCCGCCGCATACGTACGTTTTTTTAATCAGTTCCTGTGTAAAAGAACGTACGTTATTGCAGTCCGGTTTCCGGACTCTGTCATAAGTATCTGATTTCATATTGAGTCCGTTTACCGGACCCGGTATTTTAACCCCGTCCGCCACACTGAGTCTGTTATCCGGACTCAGTGATTTCTGCTCATTTTCTGTACTTTCAGCACTCAGTCCGGTTTCCGGACTCTGCTGTTTCTGCTGCTGAATGCGGACAACATCGCGTACTGTTGAGGGGCGTGTAAAACGCTCAGCAATCTCCGTCAGCCGCGAATGCCGGTGCCGCATCATCGGGTCGTCCAGTATCCCCTCCAGTACCCGCCAGGCCGTTTCATTCACCTCCCTGTATTTGTGTCTGCAGGCCTTCCCGACCATCTCCAGCCAGCCGGGATCAAACGTCTCTGCATCCTTCGCACTCAGCGGTTCATCATGCTGGGCGTAGATATTACCCCGGACTCTGCCGCCTGCATCGCGCACCCGTTTACACAGACTCAGCCAGCCAGTAAGACGCAGCATCGTCAGCGCGCGGCTCACCGTATCCCGCGAGGCCTGCCCGGCCCCGGGAGAAGAGAGAAGCTTCTGAAGTTCATCATAGGAAGGGAAAATGGCGCCGTCGTTCTGCAGGGCATACTGCCGTATCATTATCCAGCACATTTTATCCAGAGGGGAAAGCCGCATATCCAGCACCAGCGCCCTGGGATAAGCATCGTGCAGGTTGCCCGTAAACAGCAGCCCGTTACGCTCCTGACCCGACGAGCCCGGCGCACCGTCAAGCCGCGCCTGCATCCTGGACAGCGTGTAATCTATGATATCGTCAGCGGGCAGACGTGAGCCGCCGCCGGAGTCCGCCTGCGGATATTGTCTGTTCATTCTCATTCTTCTCGTTGTTATAACGGCTTATTAAAGGAGAGGGATTAAACATTCCGTCTGCGGGACTCTTTGCCGCCCCGCACCCCGCAGCCTCCCCCGGATGTCAGCCGGTATCACCGATACCGGCAGTACCCCGGAGGAGTGGCCGGTACAGACCGGACTCCCCTTCACAGCTTCAGCTCCCGGTCATAAGCCTGGTGGGACATAAACAGCCAGTCTTCGCCATGGTTTTTGCTCAGCAGACGCCAGCGTATCCCCACGTCTATCTTGAGGTACCCGCTGCATCCCACCTCGCTGTACACCCGTTTACCCTGACGGTACTGCCGCAGCAGCAACCGGGCCTTCAGGGCCGTCCCCGCATGCACCCTTCGCGGGTCGGTACGCCAGTAACGAAACGAATCATTCACACACGAACTCCGGGCCACACCGGTATTCTTTCTCATACTGACGTCTCCCGCTTATCCTGCGCACACCATCCCCTGACCAGCGTCCACACCGTGGTCAGGTTCACCCCATGGGTTTCGGCCATCAGCATCATCACATCCAGGGATTCCACGCTGTCCGGGTTATCCATACCGGACTCCCGCCACTGCGCCCATAACGCCGGCTCCAGCGCCGCGTCTGCTGCGCTGCTGCGCCCCTTGCGTGTGCGTATTCCCCCCAGACGTCTGCGCCCGGACACCTCCGACGTGTCCAGACCAAAGAATTTCTGCATCATTTCAATAGAGGCCCCCAGTATCAGCGCCCGGTCAATACGCTCCAGCCGCTTCTGCTCCCGCCGGGCCTGTGCCAGCATCAGCCCCAGATTTTCATGATGAATCCCCAGGTTCAGCACACTGACCCGGCTTTCAGCCAGATACAGCAGGTCATCCGTCGAGAGAGCTGTCAGCATCCCCATCTCTTCGGGCGTCAGCCCCAGGGATTCGCAGCGCTTCAGGTTTCCGGATTTCAGCTCGGCAACCAGGGTGAACAACAACTGGTTGGATGACTGTGACAGTGAGTAATTCACGGCTGCTCCTCCTTTATATGGATATGCCGGTTGCCGGCAGGGAATAAACATGAATGCGCCCCGGACGTACTGATGACGGCACCGGAGCCGGTCAGTTGCTGATACCGCCTGTGGCAGTAATAATGGTACTGTTGCCGGACGACAGGTGTCTCCGGCTCATCCGCCGGAATGTCCGGTGTCAGAAGTGCGGACCAGATACCGGCAGCCCAGTGGCAGCACCAGTCCTCCGTACGGTACCAGATGGCCGTGGTTTCCAGCCGTTCCCGGTCGCTGACTTTCTGCCAGATATTCAGGTCCCGTAACATCTGCCGGCACAGCAGGGTGAACAGACACTCCGCCACCGTCGGAAGCGCTCCCCGGCCACGGAACGTCACGCTGCGACGGGGGTTACCGTGGCCGTCACACCAGCGCCCGAAACACCAGTGACAGCCGGAAACATGGCACACCACCGCAGTCAGGGCACTGAGCCATCCCGGGACGACCCGCGCACTGCAGGGGACACGGTGACAGGTGAACTCCCTTATGCCGGACGAACCGGCATTCTCCTCTCCCGCTCCGGACGCCTCAGTCAGGCGCTGCGCCCGCAACAATACCGCCGTCACCTCATGCAGGTCACCGCTGTTGTCCGCGGACTCCGCCATCGTTTTTATACGGGAAAGCAGCATCACTGACGCCTCAGATGCCGGCACAGGTTCCAGCGCCGCAGTGAAGGTCAGAACGCCATCAGCCTCTGTTCTGCTCATGACTCACGCTCCTCATGCCATGCCTGGCAGTCCGCGCACAGCCTGACGCCCGGCAGAGATGTCCGCCGTTTCTCCGGGATTTCATCCCCGCATTCCGCGCAGTGCAGGCGGGACACCGCGGCTCCTGCTTTCAGCGCATGCCGAATCGCCGCTATCTGCAGGTCGGTGTGCAGCATGGCCTCCCGCTGCGCCATTTCATCATCGGTATCCACACTCACTGCAGTGTCCTCCCTTCGTCACCAGTGACAGTCTGAAGGCGCTGCAGCTCGCGCAGACGGCGTATCACACGAATAAGCCTCATGGTCTTCACCACATGAATGTCGTCAAAAACGGGAGTATCTGCAGGTGACTGCGAACCAAAGAAGTTCAGGCAGAACAGGAACATGTTGAACTGCTCATTGGGCAATTCTCCTGACAGCCCCGCCAGGAAGAGAACGAATTCATTCCTGTGGGGAGAAACCGCAAAACCCGCTGAGCCCGGGCGGTTGTCCTCCCGGACACAGTCTTCGCACCCCATCGCTTCCGCTATCTCAAAGACCAGCCGGTACGCCATATCCTGAAGGTGCTCGGTATCATCCTGCAGTGCCGGTATCGCCCAGATATCGCTGACCGGCTCAAGCCCCGTATCCGCAAACGCGACGGAAGATGGCGGAATAATAGCGGACATCAGGGGACCGGCTGATATTCCGGCGGTGTTATCGTTATCCCGGAACGGGAAGATATTGCTGCCGGAAATAACATCACCGCCGGCACCGACAGCAGATGCGACAGTAACAGCAGCACCTGCCGCCTGTGAGAATGCGGTAACGCCCGCACCGGCTGCCACCGCAGCCCCGGCATTGCCCAGCGCATATACAGATGAAAATGCCGCGTCATCCGTATCATCGTCCTCCACGCCAGAAGGCATGAACTCCCCCGACAGAACATCCGGCCCACCCGGAATATCAGGCTGGATTTCCCCCCTGCCGGATACAGCCACAGGAGACGGAACAGCAACCGCCCCGCCCGGGGAACCGGCAGAAATCGGGTCTGTGTCACCGTCCACCCCCGGCTCCGGGGTCCGGGTGCCTGCCCGGACTACCGCTTCATTCTGCACATCCCCTTCCTGCCAGGCCTGCTGGTCAGCCAGAATCAGATGCTCTGCAACCGGTTCAGGTGCGCCAAACAGCGCCCGCTGGTTCTGCGTCTTCGGATCCAGTTCAATTAACCAGCGGTCATAGTTCAGCGACGGATGAGGCAGTGCCTTAACCAGGCTGCCAATCAGCTCATCACGGAACATTTCGAGCGAGTACAGTTCCGGATCGTCAAACAACTCACATGTCTGACCAAAAACATCATCAAAGCTGTTCAGCGGCTCCATGCTGACACTGTATTTTTGCCAGGTATCAAGTGCCCCCGACCTCATATTCAGCAGTGTAATAACCTGAGGTCTCCCCAGCCCTGAAGCCAGTAGTACCGGCAGATACGGATACAGATATTCCACCGTATGTTCCATCCGACTGATCTGTGAATAATTTATCGGGTAGCCCTCCTCACTCAGAAGTGCCGACAATTCGCGCAGCGTCACTGACCGGCCCAGGGTCTCCTCATGAATGGCACGGGCCTTGCGTATTCCCAGCGCCTTGTCAATAAACGTCAGGTCGCCGCGGACATCATTCTCGGCCAGATGGCCTACAAGGCATTTCAGCCTCCCCGGCCAGGGTTTGAACAACACATGGAAACGGTAAAAGCGCTCGTCACCGGTTTCGGCATAAAGCTCCCGCAGAACGGAATAGCGGGTGTTACCGCCATCACTGAATATATACGGCGTCCCCGGAATATCGGGGTTTCTCGTGACTTTCGGCACAGTGTCAAGCCCGCGGGTACGAATGGAATCCTTTATCTCATCATACTTCGGGTTACGTGTGGTTCGCGGATTGTCCGGGTTCGGGGCAACCTCATCCAGCGTAAGTATCAGCGGCATCTCGCTTGTAGGCATGATGGCCGGCGACGGCGCTGACTGCGGTTCACGGGCTCCCTGCAGCAGGGCGGTTCCCAGGTCAAGCAGGTTAGTTTTAGCCACGGGACACCTCCCCGGCAGCAGGTATCCTGCCCTGAAGCATATTAGCGAGACTCAGCACATCGCGGGCAAACTGGCGCAGTCGCTGTCGATTATCACCCTGGATACAGAGAACATGGCCTGATGCATCCAGAAGCGCATCGAGCTGCTCGTCAGTCAAAGACACAACCGGCGCTGGCGGGGCGGTGTAAAGTACACGACGTTTACCGCAACGTTCAGGGTTCCACTGTTCATAAAAAAAATCAGTGTTAACATCTTCCCAGTGCCACTGCAGACCGTCAGTGTCGTAATGACAAAACTCGCACTGATAAACAGGCTCAGCGTCCATTGATGCCAGCGCCATCTTTAATGCAGCCAGGGTACTGCTCCCGTCATCGTCCAGACCAGATGGTGTATCATCGCGAATAGTCTCAGTACCTGAGATGACTTTTTGCAGCCATTCTTTGGTAATAGTGGTCATGGGCTTAGTCCTCCCCCCATTCTTCGTAGAAAAAGTCATCCACACGCCGGTACGCCTTGTAGGCAGCTTCGATTTCCATTTCAGTGATATCGAACGATTTACCGTTCATCTCCACCATGCACTCCAGCGCCTCGCCCCACTCCTCAAGGGATGCGTTATGTTTTGTTGCGCTAAAATCAGCCATCTTTACTCCTCCCGTTCCGTATCCCATTCAACCCACGCACAGTCACCATCTGCATCAATTTCGCCCTGATTACCGCATCCGGGGCATTTAACGGCATCACCAGCGCAGAGGTACCGACCGGATAACGAGCGGCCTGTAACTTCGATTGCATGGTGACACTGGCAGCGGTCGCAGGGGTTGAGCCAGTCAATTTTGTAAACTGTGGGTTCCCGTAAGGCTGCCCGTTTTCCGTCAGTCATAACTGGCATACTCACTCCTCCTCACTGCTACCCGTTGCGCGGTTGATGCGTTCCATCTCCGCCAGGATAAGGGCACCGGCTTTTTCCAGGTCCCTGTAGGGGCTGGCCGGTTTCCACCATTCTTCAGCCCACGGCCAGTCATCCGGTACGCCTTCAGCCTGATACGCCGCCGGATTTTCGGCGTAAATCCCGCCACGGACACTGACATGACGGGCATAGCAGGCCGCGGCCCCGGCCAGTTCGCCACCGCCATAAGCGTCATCATGCTCAGGTGTATACCCCTCCACATGAATCTGGCGCAGACGTTCACTCATGATGTCGTACCAGGCGGCAGGCATTATCGGTTTGTCCCGGGGAGGGCGATGACCAAATGCAAGGGAAGCGTTGTAACAGTCCGTCATGTACTCCGTGGCAATGAACAAATCCCGCCGAATCACATCCTGTTCAAGGACATCACACAGCCAGCCAGCATGGTGGTTGCATACATGATTAAAACGCGCAATGACGCCTGCAGCTTCCTTCGGTATTGCCGGGGCAGCCTGACGGGCCGTCAGGGTTCGTAACGCCACCGCCCCGATTTCCCGCACAAGTTCTTCCTGACCGCCGGTATCAGTGTGCCCGTACTGCATGAGATGCTCAGCCATTCTCAACAGCGCTTCACGGTCCTTTGCGCTGTATCCCAGCGGCTCAGCAATCCTCTGGCGGTATTCCCGGATTTCGCGGGCCATCGCCACAATGTCCGACCCCGAAACAAAAAAATCCCCCGGAGTTGTTATTTCAGCAAGCTTGCTGTTTTCCAGCCTTCCGGTTCGTGTTTTATTCAGTACTGTCATTGTCCGCTCTCCCGGGAAACGTTCTGCAACAGGGTTTTAAGGTATTCAGTCACCGTCATCAGGTCCCGACGGTCGACCAGGCATGTATGTTCGTCAATGTGACTCCGGTCACTGAGATGGTCACACTGATGCTGAAAACGCCTGATAATTCCGTCGATATCATCCGGAACGGCGGGAACTGTCTGTGGTGCGACAAAAAGTTTCGCCCCTTCCGGTACGCTGCGTATCCACTCAACCACCCGGTAACCAGCGACATCCACAACGGTACCAACGGACTCACAGTCCCCCCTGCGGCGTTCCTGCAACTCAACCAGCGCGGACTTTATGTCGGTTATCACTGATGAAGGTTCATTAAAGGGAACCATGTCAGTCAGCGCCTTTATACGCGCGTCTTCCAGTCTGTAATCACTCATCGCCTGTGTCCTCAATCACGCATCTGATGCCCGCACGTGCACAGGCAGCCCTGACAGCGCTGACGTTCACCGCCAGCGGGTAACCGATATCGCCATCAGGATAAAACGGGTCGGTAACAGTGACTGTCCGGCTTTCCAGTTCTGCCAGGCGCTGCTCAGTGTCGTCAACACGGCACTTTTCATCGTCATCAGTCAGGTAAAGGCCGGTATATTCACCTTCCCGCCATCCGCCGAAATCATGGTCGTATCGCTCGCATGAAAACTCACCGTCGCAGTCCCTGGTGGGAATGGTGTAACTGTCAAATGGACCACCATATGTCGGCACGTATCCCAGGGCCGGATGCTCAATCCACATGAAGAATTGACGCCCGGTAACCGGGCAAACATCCGGTTTCCACTGGTTGTTAACGTTTGCCGCTCCGGACAGCTCAACTATCGGCTTCCCGGCGGTTTCCAGTCTGCGCTTCAGCTCTTCGTTTTCTTCGGCCAGAGAACACGCCGCTTCGTGGTCTACTGCTGCGGTATGCGCTGTTGTATCCAGTTCATCCAGCACCGCCAGTACAGAAGCGGGACTGGCGGCGGCAATGAACCTGGCAACATCAGTTGTAATTGAGCATGCGATGAAGTTTTCATAACCTTCGCTATCAACATGAACCACTTCCTCATCGGCATTCATCTGCCATGACTTCTTGTTGATTGCCTGCGCCGCTTCACGCAGCGCCTGTTTGTCTGTGGTCATGCTGCACCGCCTTTGCTGGTCGCACGGGTGATTATTTCTTCAATCAGTCGGTAAACCTGCTGCTGTTCTTCATCATTCAGTTTTATGCCTGATTCGAATTCGACAGAGTCCACGACAGCAGACACATAACCCTCAAGGGAGCTGAACATGGCAGAATAAATAGCCGCTTTTGTCAGTCTGCTCATTGTGAAGACTCCTCTGTATCAGGAAGCGCACCGCAGACGGGCATGACATAGCCCAGCCACAGAATTTCACTGATGGCGTTCCAGAAGAATTTTTCGATGCAGAGGTGTGGTGCGAACCCGCCAAATCCCCGGTTCTCCCACTGACGAAGGATTTCACGCTCCTGAGCACTGACCCGCCGCTGGTCGATATAACCGTCGTTCATGGCGCAGTGCTGTACATACAGCATCAGCCGCAGTTCCTGCTGTGAAATGACATACCCCAGCAGCTCACAGGATTTACGTTCAATTTCCGACGTCAGTTGCCCCCGGCTGTAACCTGTTCTGTCAGGTATCATGGTGTTCACCCTCCTGATTTTCCCAGTAATCCCGCACGGCCTGATTCAGTATGTGCAGAAGCCGCTGGCCGGTGACCCGTCTCAGGTAGACCTGGCTGTATCTCCGACCCGGCGTATTAATCCAGCGCTCCCACTCATCACGGAAGGTCTGATATCTGGTAATACCGATGCTGACGATGTACTCCCTTATCCCGCAGGTATGTCCGGCGGGAAGAACCTCAGGAACCGGGTTCACAACGTTATTTCTCTGTTTTTTCAGGCTCATGCAGCCGCTCCTCCGTATCCGAGGTGATATTCTGAAAACCGGGTGTACTCGCCCTCAAAGCGGGTTCTCACCGTTCCCAGTGGCCCCTGACGCTGCTTGCTCAGGATGAGCTCAGCCACACCACGTTCCGGAGTGTTTTCGTTGTAGGCCTCATCGCGATAAAGGAAGAGAATGACGTCCGCATCCTGCTCCAGGGAGCCGGAGTCACGGAGGTCACCGTTGTTGGGGCGCTTGTCTGCGCGCTGTTCAAGCCCGCGATTTAACTGGGAAAGTGCTATCACAGGGCACCGCATTTCTTTGGCCAGCGCCTTGAGGGAACGGGAAATCTCCTGGATTTCCTGGGTGCGGTTCTCCTTTTTCTCCGGACAGACCATCAGTTGCAGGTAGTCCACCAGAATGAGCGCAGGCTCCCCGTATTTACGGGCATTACGCCGGGCGGAAGTCCGCAGCGTGGCCGGCGTCTGATAACTGGTGTCATCTATAAGGAAGCGGTTTTCCCACTGAGACAGCGTTCCCACCGCGCCACATACCAGCTCAAGGTCGTGAGCGGTCAGATTACCGCTGCGAAGACGGGTCAGTGGAACTCCTGCCAGAATGGACAGCAGACGCAGCATCAGCTGTGGCGCAGGCATCTCGATGCTGTAGAACTGGACCGTTCTGTCCACAGGACATCCGTACAGCGCCGCCAGCGCATGCCCGACCGCCAGGGCGGTTTTACCCATGGACGGACGGGCGCCAATCAGTATCAGGTCACCGTTCTGCCAGCCGCAGGTTTTTGCATCCAGCTCCGAAAATCCTGTAGGAACGCCGGTCATTCCGTTCCCGTCCGCCACCGACTCCAGCCAGGCCATCACATCTGACGCCTGTGTGGTGATACTCAGACAGGCCTGCGGCACATTCTGCTGCGCCAGGTTAAACAGCGCTTTCTCGCCCTGTTCAACCAGCGAGTCCGTGACCTGCTTCAGGGTGGAAATGCCCTTACCATCGGACGGCTGCAACAGGGCAGCCTGCTGGTAAAGGGAGCTTCCCAGCTTCATCAGCTGGCGTGCCCGGCTGCACTCCCGGACAATTTCAGCATAGGCGACGATATTGGCGGCGCTGGGCGTGTTTTTGGACAGTTCAGCCAGATAAGCAAATCCCCCGCACCGCTCCAGCAGGCCACGTCGCTCCAGGGACTCCGAGAGGGTAATCAGGTCAATGGGATACCCGGAGCTGACCAGACGTTCAGTTTCACGGTAAATCACCTGGTTGACGGAAATATAAAAATCCGTCGAAGTCAGGAGAGGAGCCACCTCATCCCAGCGGTCATTGTCCAGCATCAGTCCGCCGAGCACGCTGGTCTCCGCGCCCTGATGGTATGGAGCATCATGATGCGGCTTCGTTACTTTAATGTCAGCCATTCACCACCTCCGCAGCCTCTTCACGCGGACAGGCAAGGAATGCATCCAGCAGACGCCGGTGCATACGCGGAGACACCAGAAACAACGGCATGTCAGACAACGGCAGGTATGACACGCTTTCACGCCGCTCATGGTCATACGTCCACATGACCTCAAAAAGCCGCATGTCATCCCGCAGACTGCCCGTTTCAGGGGAATGGTGAACCGGGGTTCCGGCCTGCGTATCCAGCTTCCGGTGGTATTCGTACTCCGACAGCAGGTTGTGGTAAATCACCGTGGATTCAGGTACACCCCGGATATCAGCCAGCAGCGCAACCAGGTACGCGCCGGCATCGTCATTATGGTCAACCTCAAAAAACACCCGTTTTTCATCAAAACCCCGGTGCAGGGAGGCAGCGCAGGAGCAGACTGCACGATAAAGAATTCGCATTTTCCACCTCACGCATTCTGAACAGTGTAAAAAACGGCAAAAAATGGCAAAAAAGGTGCCGGACCAGCCACTGCAGTACGTACCATCCCGTTCACTGACAGAACATTTTCTGACCACAATGTTTGCAGACACCGGTCAGAACGTTCCGTCAGCAACATCACGTTCATCAGCACAAGGAACAAAATATGATTACTGATGAAAATTCTCAGGATAACCGCATGCAGCAGGAGTCCGACAAAACGGCTGTTGTAAGCGTAAACCGTACAGAGTACGGTTTCGTCCACTGAACATGCGATTCTGACGGTATGAATCAGAGGGAAGTTATTCATCATCGTTTCTCCTCACTCAGCATCATCAGTCAGCGGATGATTCAGGAAAGATTCGCATGACGAACACACGCCCCGCCCGGTTTCATAATTCACCTTCAGCCAATGGCAGGGCTCACGGAATTCGTTCACGCAGGCGTTATTGTCACTACAGCCACATCCGACACAGACGGCTTCCTGAGCTGCGGGGGCGTCTGCCACAGCATCAGTACCGGCAACTGCGCCGGCAGCGCCATTCACGCCGGGTCTTCGGCGCAGTACATCATCGAATAACGCTTTCCACTGCGGGAACAGTTCGCAGGCCAGATTGTGAATTGTTTCCGCCGCCGGCAACGACTTACGGTCAGTGGTGTATTCAAGCCGGTGAACGGGCTGACCTGTGGCGTGACCGCGCTTGTACACCTCCAGTTTTTCAATAGTGGTGTTCAGCATCGATATGTTTATTTCAGAAGAGCCGATATATTTCTTCTGTTCAACAATGCCGGTCAGTTCCATGAGGGTCTGGCGGTCCAGCACGGTGTTTTCGAAATGGTTAATCAGGATATGAATATCAGGGATTGTGATGCCGTACATTCTGAGGGGCAGCAGACGGTTCACCAGCCTGACCGTTCCCCGGAGGAATTCACGGACATCGGGCAGAATGGGTTTTATCACCCCGACCACACTGTTGGCGGCCAGAACAACAATTTCGGTCATCACTCCGGCCGCGCCTTTTGAATCGATGATGATGACGTCATACTGGCGGAATAACGTATGCTGCAGCACATTGCGCAGACGCATGCGGCCATCCGCGATGTGCAGTATCTCTCCCGGCAGACGCTCATCAGGGTCATTGGAGACAATCACATCCAGATTAGGAATACAGGTACGGGAAATAATATTATCAGGATTACTCAGGTCGACCGTCTGTGTCAGCAGTTCATACAGACCGCAGGGTGCCTCATAATCCAGGTGGTAGATACTGCAGGAAGTCGGCTGGGAATAGTCGCCATCAATCAGGAGGGTTTTCAGACCGGCATCGGCAGTGAAACCGGCAAGATAGGCACCCTGGGTGCTTTTTCCCTCGCCGCCCTTGGTGGAGATGATGGAAAGGATTTGTGTCGCGACTTTTGTCAGCGGAAATGGTAAAGTGCTGTTGCGATCACTTTCGATCGAAGGTGATCCGGATGCTTCACCAGGCGGAATCGAACAGGTATCAGAAGAACCAGTTAAGTTTTGCATGCCATACACTCGAATGTTGATCGAATGTTAATATCTGGCTACAAAACACGCTGAAAAGTCGATTTTTTAACCGTTTTCAGGACAGGGGATTGAAAATCCCCGTGTCCTTGGTTCGATTCCGAGTCCGGGCACCACCTTCAGAACCCATTCGCCAGTTCCCCTTAGACATGGCGGGTGTAAAGGTGACGAGATCGTTATGCAGATCTTCGATATTCACATTCTGTCCTGCATGATGGTTTACGTTACCAAAATGCCAGCGGCTTGCTCTAACAGGCCGCTGGCGACTTATTCCAAAATTCAGTATCAACACTTTTACACTGTTTTGTCAATAGCGTGTAAAACAAGAACCCTTGTCTGTCAGGAACCAGATCCTGAAGACGGATCCTTTTTCCTCCCCTTCTTTTTCACCGCAGGCAGTTCTGAATCAAGAATTTCACGCAGCGAGTCCACATCGTTCTCCACATATTCAAGCGTAGTATTCGCACTGGAATGACCCAGCAGATTTTTGGCCGCATGCAGGTTACGGTTCGGTGATCTCATCAGCTTTGTCGCGATCGTATGCCTGAACCGGTGGGGACTGACCTTAAATCCGCATTCCTTCGAAAGCCTTCTGAAAAAACCACGTATGGTCTGCAAAGGCATTGCTTCAATCCTGGAATTCCCCTTACAGAAATCAACGTTAAATAACTGGGCAGTCGGTTTCATTCCCCTCAGTTTCATCTCAGCCAGCAGGCGTGATAACCGTGGCTTCAGCAGCCCGGCAACAGGAATTCGGTAGTCACGGTGATTTTTCGCTGTTTCCGCCTGAAGCATGATCCACCCGCCTTTCAGGGAAATATCTCCCTGTCGCAGGTGGATCAACTGATTCTGTCGCATCCCGGTATACTGCAACGTATCAAGT
This sequence comes from Salmonella sp. SG203, assembly GCF_013350575.1. Classification (NCBI taxonomy): domain Bacteria; kingdom Pseudomonadati; phylum Pseudomonadota; class Gammaproteobacteria; order Enterobacterales; family Enterobacteriaceae; genus Salmonella; species Salmonella sp. SG203. The sequence goes on along the minus strand of NZ_SNMT01000015.1, from coordinate 11,365 downwards.
ACTGTTAACCAGAAATGTGTCGGCAAAAGCGCACAGCGTCCCGGAGCCCTGCCCTGTTTTTCCATTTCTTCAAAGCGCCCCATCACGCTGTACACTTTCTCCATCTGCTGATCGTCCAGCGTTTTCTTGAGTTTTGTATCCGCGCGCACCACCATTTCATGAAATGGATTTTCTTTCAGGGGGATATACTTCTTGTTGATGCCAAAGGCATACAGCGCCCTCATATGGGCCACTTTATTATTCCAGGTTTTTGCGGACAGACCACGTTCCTTCAGAATAGAGTGCCGCCAGGAAAGAATATCCCCCGTAGTGATCTCCTCCGGAATTTTGTCATTCCCGACATAACTTCTGAATGTTTTCAGGACCTTTTCATAACTCCAGCAGGTTGCTGAACGCAGGGGTTTATAAAAGAGATAATCGCTCAAGAGGTTATCAAATGTATAATTTTCCATAATTTTTCCTTTTATGATTAATTCACATAATGGCGTGAATAAAAAATAATAAGCAGATCCCTTCTGACAATAACCACTGCTGTAACAAACTATGCCTGGTGTTACAAATGCCTTCATTATTATTTTGTTTCAGTTACCCAACTATTGAAACAAAGAGATACATACTATCATCAGGGATATCTCTGTCGTTGTAAATTTTCCTGGCCATAATCAGATATCCGGACCATCTTTTATGACGTCCCTGTCTTCCTTCTTCTTCATATTTCATGCACTGAAATAGTGACTTATCCCTTTTGCAGAAATTACGTCCCAGTTTCTCGAATTCCCGCTGAATGTCGTCTCTGTTGATATCAGGGGAACTGCATGGTGTTTTTTTAAGAAAGGCAAAAAATATTTCTGGTGTCGGAATAAAAATCATCCCTCCTGTTATATGAACCAGTGAGTCCGGAGCATTAACAGAAAGACTACCGGACCTGATTCCATCACTGAGCCACCGCCAGAATTGTTCACCACAGTTCTTCTGTTTGTCTTTTTTATCAGATATGCGCGCTGTTTCTTCTCCGGTTTTTACCACAACCAGATCTCCCGGCTGCGGGATGTTTTCTGCCTCCGTTACCTGCCTCTCAGATGTACTGAACTCCATCAGTGCCATAGCATCACCAACAGCCTTCGCCTCCTGGTTATCGGGCACCGCTACAACAGTTGTTACCGTGGGAGAAACTACAGTATCAACTGTCGGAGACTCGTCCAGGGCAGATCCCAGGGATGTAACGACATTTCCTGCGTCTCCAGATGTGGGTCCAGCCACCACATCCACAACTGCCACTGGCGCAACTGCCGTACCCGGGGCGAACTGTACATCTGAAGAGGTCCGACGTTGCGGCTCCTGGAGCACTCCACCTGCAAACCTGACCGCTTCGCTGATGATTTGTGACACCACACAGCCAGGCCTGTTATCACCCTGAATCTGATTCAGCAGCGAATCCAGTGCCGCTGGCGTCCTGCCCAGCCAGACCACAACTTCATCCGGCAACAGCCGCATACTCAGTAACGTGGCCATCGCATGAACGTTATTCCTCCGGTCCTGACAAAAGCGGACCCGGTAAGGCCTGGAGGGTACCGTCAGCCCCGGATACCACAGCGTACCGTCGGCCAGTTCCCCCTGAAGCTGGCCAAAAACCGTCAGAGAATGGCACAGTGCCGCATAAAATATCACCGCATTCCAGGTCACCGCCTGCGCCGACTGCTCTTCCGCGCTGGCCCCCTGTGGCAGCATGTATCCGCGTGACAACCGGAGGGCGCAGACCACCGTTTTCAGCGTCAGGTCCACCAGGCCCCCCACCACCGCATGATACCCCCTTTCCGTGGCCGGCAGCCCCTGCATCAGACTCACACAGTGCCGCAGCGGCTGCATGTAGTATTTCTCCGTGGCCTCTTTCGTCAGCAGGCTGTTTTCTCGCATCTGCTTCAGCATCTTCTGCCGGTTTTCCGTACCAAGCAGCACGTCCACCGTCTGCGGCCGCAGAAATCCGAGGGCTTCCGGCGACTGCGCCTGTTTTCCCGTTTTTTGCGTCTCAGCGCTGTTGTCGGTTACCCACAGGAACAACTTATGCAACATCCCTGTCCTCCCCGCTTTCATCCGTGTCATCACCGGTGCCATTTATGTCTCCGCCTGTCGGCCGGACCAGAATATCTTCCGCCGGAGGCTGCGCCAGTATCTCCCGTATCACTGGGTCCGGAACCAGCAGCCGCCGGGCGCGTGTGGCGGCAACATACAGCAGGTTGAGTTCATCATCCCGCCTGTCCACCGGCATGTCCGGGTCAAGAATGTCGGCAAAGTCGTCATACAACGCCACCACATCCCACTCCAGCCCCTTGCTGCGGTGCGCCGTGCAGACCGTCACGTCAGCGCCCCGTTCGTTTTCCACCCGTTGCAGGCGCAGCGTCTTAAGCCTTTCCGGCAGCGGGAAGAACTGGTCGAGGATATACATCGCCTGTTTCATTTCCGGGTCTCCCGTCTCCTCCGCCACCTGGCAGTATTCCGCATAGTCACGGTAGTCCTGCGTCAGGGTGTTTTTCTCCATCCGTTCCGGTAAATCCACCGAAAGCCAGTACAGGTCCAGCAGTTCCTCCACTCTGTAGCTTTCCATTCCCCCGACCCAGTACACCTTTTTTCCGGCCAGCGAGTAATTCAGCGCCGTACTGATGACCCCGCACACCGTCCGGTGCAACACGGCACGATGACCACACGTCCGGGGAAGCATATCCACAACCCGGTCCTGCGGGCCTTTTCCTATGACTTTATGCGTCTCACCTTTCAGTGCCAGCAACCGGTTAGCCACATTCGCCACCTCAGGACCGAAACGGAAACTGTTTGTCAGCCACAGCCGGTCAGCATGTTCCAGTTGTGGCGTATCCATCGCATTGTCCGCTCCACGGAAACGGTAAATCTGCTGATGCCGGTCACCGACCAGCACCACCCGGCAGCGCTGGCTGAGGACAATAGCGCTGGTCACCGGATTCGCATCCTGGGCCTCATCAAAAAGGAGGGTGGAATAACGGGAGGAGAGGTCCGGCCGGCTTAACTGGTAAAGCTTCAGGTAGGTGTCATGAGTGACCGGGAAGTCTCCCTGCCGGGCAGTCATCATCAGCCACAGCCGCTGCGAGGCCGTCACCGCCTGTGCCCGCTCCGTATCAGGCAGTTCCTCCTCATCCGGCGCATGTATCGCCGTAATCTGTTCATCCGCGCTGCAGATAAAATGATTCAGCGTGTACAGCACGGCACCGGCCATCCGCCAGTTCTTACTGTTCAGCGCCCGCGCAACGTCCGTGACCTTCAGGTTACTGACCAGACGGGAGGCGAAAAAACGCCCTGTCGCCGCATACGCCAGCTGATGGCTGGTTTTACAGGTGACATGATACGGGAACTTCTGCTCCGCCTCGTCACGTATCGCACGGTTGTAGGCGATATACAGCATCCGCTCGTCGGGATTCTGTTCAGCAAAACGTCGCAGGGTAGTGGTTTTGCCTGTACCGGCAAACGCGCCCACCACCAGACGTTTTCCCTGCCAGGCAATAACGTCTGCCTGTTCAGGCGTATCAGAATAGGACATATCCGGGTTCTCCACAGACTGAGGTTTCCCGGCCATAGTGAAAACAATACGTACGCGCTGCCAGCGTAATTTATTTATCCGGACATGAAAATTAAACAGCCGAATGTCCTGTTGAAAATAACTGTCTGAATCAGTGGCTGATTTCATGCGAATGCCTTATGAAAGCAGCCAGTGTATTGAGTAATACCCTGTGACCCGGAACAGGCTCAGCTATTTCTGAAGAATATTTGTATGGTGGCTCCGGTACTGTTTTCAGGGCAAAGGTCAGTTCCTCAATAGAAAATATTAGTTATACAAGTACTGCCCCTTAAATTAAAAACCTTATATTTCATATAATTAACAAAAAAACAAAGCGTTATTTACATATATTTACATTTTAAGGTGGAAACACTGGAACTGCCGATGTTAAACCTTCATGCAAATGATTATTAAACTCACTTGCATTTGCAATGTGACGATTATGGCTTTCTTGTCAGCCGTACAATTGTTTAAGAGTAAATAACCACGTGTACAGGTGGCGGAATTCACAACAGAACTAACTACGGGCTGTATGAGGGACGGTAAATGAGGCTAACGTTAACTACATTATTACTTCTTTCTTTTTTATCAGTTGCACGGGCTGATGAAAGACCTGTATTTAATTTAGAGCTTACTGAAAAAGGCTTTATTCCCGAAATACTAAATGTTCCGGCAAACACCAGAATAAAAATAAAAATGCTCAACAGCACTACAAAAGTTGCCGAACTTGAAAGTTTTGATATGAAATTTGAGAAAATTGCTACGCCGGGAAACTCGATTACAGTTCTTACCGGCCCATTGCATCCGGGAGATTATACTTTTTTTGACGATTATAGTGTCAATAATCTTCGTGGGAAGGTTGTGGCAAAGGAAATCTCAAAATGATAGCTGTCATCCTCATTGTATTCAGAGAGGTGCTTGAAGCCGGGTTAATTATCTCTGTTATTTTGGCCGCCTGTAAAGGCTATAAAATAAGCCATCTGGTCATTGCAGGAATAACATCTGGTGTGATTTTTTCAGGGTTATTAGCTTTATTCACAAACAGCATTGAAAATGCTTTATCTGGTACAGGTCAGGAAGTTTTCAATTCGGCCTTACTGTTGACTGCTACGTTGATGCTTTCATGGCAGATTGTATGGATGTCAACAAAAGGAAAAGAAATGGCAGATGCCAGCCGGAATGAAGTGAGAAATATTTTATCAGAAGGTAATAAAAACTATGCAATTGCTGTTGTTGTAGCAATTGCAGTAATGCGCGAAGGTTCAGAAGTGGTACTTTTCATGTACAGTATTATCATCTCGACTGGAACTTCAGTTACAGCAATGTTTACGGGAGGTATTATTGGTGTAGGTGCTGGTATAGTTTTTACCTTCTTATTATACAGGGGGTTAATTCTTATACCACTAAAGTTTATATTTTTACTCAGCAATATAGTTTTAACATTTATCGCTGCAGGACTGGCAAGCCAGGGTATCGGGATTCTATCCAGCATAGATATAATACCCGCCATAAAGGATACTGTGTGGGATTCATCATGGCTATTATCTGATAATAGCTGGCAGGGAGGTCTCGCAAGAGCAATATTTGGGTATACATCAACGCCATCAGGCGTTCAGATAATAACATGGATTTTAGTTGCAGCACTGATTCTAAGTATTTCCAGTCTTTTAAAAAGGAAAAAACCATGAAATTCTCAAAATCTTTACTTATAGTACCGGCAATTTTATTCACATCAATGGCATTTGCAAAAGAATATCCTGTAGGCGGGCCGGTAGTTCATGAAGGTATGGAGATAGCGTCATCATATCTTCTCGGTATTAAAATGTCGCCTCATATAACATCCATGATTATGGGGGATGATGTAATTCACCTGGAAACAGACGTGCATGCAACACAGGATAATAAATGGGGTTTTTCACAGGATGAATGGATCCCATACCTTTCAATAAACTATGTTATGACAAAGCAGGGAGACAAAGACTTCCTTGAGTTTGGACAGTTGCTTCCCATGGTGGCAAAAGACGGCGCTCATTACGCACAGTCAGTAAAAATGCAAGGACCGGGTACTTATACTGTGAAGCTAAAATACTCTGCACCTGATGAGAAAGGTTTTTTGCATCATACAGATGAAGAAACAGGTACCCCTGACTGGTTCAAACCATTTGTTGAAACATTTACATTTACCTATCCTCAAAAATAATAAAGATGGGGCGGGTTTGCCTGCCTCATTTATATTAAATACAATGACCACTTATTATAAATTCATCATCTGCCTGATACCTGTTATTATTTCAGGTCTGTTCAATCAATATATCTATGTTTTCAATGAAAACGTAGGCGCATTTGTTTTTAATGTATTTACTGTGGCTGCAGCTATAGCTGTGTCGGCATTTTTATCAGTATGGTCGATGAAATTGTGGTTCGGGTACGATATCAGGAAAAGTGTACTATACAGTTCATTGATCTTTTTTTGCATAGTTCCTGCGGAAAAATCGTTCATACTCATAATGTTCTCATATCTTATGGGGTGCATAATTTCACTTGCCAGAATAACCATCAAAAGACATACGTTTTACCTGAATCCTGCAGTTGCCGGAAGACTGGCCATATTTTTATACTCCCCACCTTATCTAAAATCTGACGGGATCACGGGTGCCACTCCTCTTACAGTATGCCGTAATATGCTTACAGCTCATTACCCATGCCACTCTTTTAGTAAATTCTTTTTAATAACGGGGCAATGGGCTGGCGCAGTTGGAGAAACGTCAAAAGCTGCTTTATTGATTTCAGCGCTACTTCTTGTTTATTTTAAATTACACCGGATTAGTTACATGATTGCAGGAATTTTAGGCGCTTATGTAGCATGGATAATGTTGTCCGAGAAATACAACCCTAAATTATTTGATTTCTTTGATGATTATATCCTGATGGGTAGCCTTATATTTGGCTGTCTGTTTATGACGCATGATATGTTTACCTCCGGGCTGGATGAAAGAGAACATTATATTTATTATTTAAGTGTTGGTTTCTTATGCATTTTGATTAGACTGGCCTCTCCTTTTCCTGAAGGTACGCTTTTATCTATTATTTCTACACAGCTTTTATTTCTTATCTTTTACACCTGCGCATATTTCAAAGGAAAAAAACATGAAAATTAGATTTTTTACATATCCATTATCAATTTTTTTTGGTGGGGTATTATGTTCACACGCAGCAACGGTAAAAAATCAAAATATTGCAAAAGACACTGATGCTGATGTCATTACGGTAACGGCACCAGTAACCTCACCTCTTGAAATTATTACATCGCCTAAAGAACCACGTCAGCCAGTACCTGCCAGTGATGGTTCTGATTATTTAAAAACAATCCCCGGTTTTTCACAAATACGTAATGGTGGTACAAATGGGGATCCTGTTTTTAGAGGGATGTTTGGTTCTCGCCTGAAGATACTGACTGATGGTGCAGAAATGTTAGGGGCATGCCCCAGCAGGATGGATGCTCCTACATCCTATATTGCCCCGGAGGATTTTGATCTTCTTTCACTGATAAAAGGACCGGAGACTGTTCTATGGGGTCCGGGTAACTCAGCCGGAACAATACGTTTTGACCGGGAAACTCCGTCTTTCGAAACTAATGCAGTCAAAGGGACTGCATCTGTTTTGGCTGGCTCAAGAGATCGTTATGATGGTAACGCTGATATTTCATTAGGCGGTGAAAAAGGCTATTTACGTCTCACGGGTAACAAGTCTCGCTCTTCGGATTATAAAGATGGAAACGGGAAAAATATTCATTCAGGATGGGATAAATGGAATTCAGATATCACTGTCGGGATAACACCTGAAGCCGATCGTTTGATAGAGTTTTCTGCTGGTACGGGTAATGCTCAGGCGGCTTATGCCGGGCGTGCTATGGATGGCACAGAGTTTAAACGACAAAGCCTGGGTATGCGCTTTGTGTTCAGCGACCTGGGACCCGTTTTCGACAAACTCGAGGGGCAAATAAATTACAATTACGCCCGTCATGTTATGGATAACTATTCATTACGCCGATTACCCCAAAATACCGGAGGCCATAGCATGCATATGATGCATGCAGATTCAGGATCTATGCACCACATGCCAGGCATGAAGATGGGGGGGAAAATGATCATGCCTTATGACAGAAGGACTGTTTCAGGACGATTAATGGGAACATGGGACTGGGAAGATGTCAAACTTGAAGCCGGTACGGACACCCAGATGTACACACACCGCTCAGTCAAAATGTATAACCCGGATACCTCAGGTGCTGGTCCCTGGAACAAAGACGCTCGGTTTCACGACTACGGTGTTTTTGCTCAGACAACATGGAATGTTAACAATGATTATGACCTCATAACAGGTGCGCGTATAGATCATGCACAGATGAAAAGTTTCAAAAATGCGGAACGTAAGAGAGATGCTTATCTACCAGCAGGTTTTGTCAGAACAGAACATACCTTCTCTGACAAGAAAGGAATGATGTATGCCGGGCTGGGCTATGTTAAAAGATTTCCGGATTACTGGGAGTTATTTTCCTCAACAAATTATAAATATGGACTTGAGGACGCATTCACATCTGTCCGCCCGGAAGAAACAACACAGTTAGATATAGGTACTCAGTATAATATAGGTGATGTTACGACATGGGTTTCATTCTATACAGCTTATATAAATAACTTCATCATATTTCAGTATGATCCATCAGATAAAAAAGGCAAAACCAGCAAAGCTTATAATGTAAGGGCAAGAACACTTGGGGCTGAAAGCGGATTGAGCTGGCAGTTTATTCCGGACTGGAAGTTCGATACCTCACTGACATGGTCATGGGGGCAAAACATTACTGAAGACCAGCCGCTTCCTCAGATGCCCCCCCTTGAAGGGCGTTTTGCTTTGACATGGGACAAAAACGACTGGAGTACCACAGTTCTCTGGCGTGTGGTTAGTCAACAGAATCGCATTGCTCTTAATGAAGGTAATGTTGTAGGAAAAGACATCATCAAAAGCCCCGGGTTCACTGTACTGTCTGCTAATGCAGCTTATAAATTTACGAAGGATATTAAATTAAGCATTGGAGCTGATAATCTACTTAACAAGAGTTATGCAGAACATTTAAATCTGGCAGGAAACTCCGGATTTGGATATTCAACAGACACTATATTTAATGAGCCGGGCAGAACATACTGGGCTAAATTGAACGTGGTCTTTTAGCATTTAAAAAATTTAACGGCATTGGCAAAGTTTTCTCTGAACGCCTGCTAATAAGATGACAGTCCGCCCTGTTTCATTGGGCCGGACTTTCATACTTATGTCAGACCGAGCCCCTGAATTTTTTCGACTGATCTCCGCTAAGTCAAATGCAGGCGTCAGACCATAAAACGTGTGTAATAATTAGGTCAGATAACTACCCACCCTTTTCTCTATTCAGGTTTCTTGTAGGGGTAATGGTGTTTGAATCAGTCCTTTCTCCACCGTACACTCATTAATTCGATCTTTCAGCCCGGGAAAAATCATTGACTCCCCTTCGAAATAAATATAATTAATACAAAAAACTTCATACTTAACGATTTTTGTCCATAAAACCAAACAAGACAGAGATAACATAAATAAATATATCGTCAGTTATATGTGAATAATTATATAATTCAACATTCAATATATTAAACAAACTTTAAACAACATAACAAATCCCCCCCAAAAAAAGACTTCGAACGGAACTTTTCAGTTAAAATACATAAATACTGGTACAGGCTCTGAAGGCCATCCGAACCGGGAACTTCCAGTTTCTTTCGGTTCGCCAGCCTATTAATAATAAAAGTGATAACTCATATCACTTATTCCTATAAAAAGAAGCATGCGAGTTTTCTTTATCCTTATTCAGGAAATAAAAATTATGGACAACGCAAAGCAAACTTATGCCACATCTATCCTGCAGCACAAAAAAACAGCCCAAAGCAATCACGATCCGTTCGTAATTCCACCGTCATTACAACAGTATGCTGACGAACCACTCTATATTTTGATCGCCCTGTGGTGCCGGCAGCAGAATGACTGGGTCAGTCGAATGGCCATTTCAGAGGCTTTCGGTATCAATGATCGCCGAGCGTCATTTCAGATATCTTATATTTCCCGGCATAAAAAACGGGTTGCATGCGAGATACGGGTTGTCAGAACCGACAATTCACAGCGCTTTTATCATGAAATCAGAGTAACTGGCGTAGTACTGAGCGGAGATACAGTAAGAGCAACCCCAGTTCTGCCAAAAAAAGGGCCCGTAAAACGAAGTAACGTCGGAAACGCCACGCCGGAGTTGCGCAATATGTTCCACACTCTAATGGGTTCGCGTAAAATCTGCGGGAACTGAACAGGAATAAGAAAAACCTCGATAACTATTTATAACTGAATGTTATGCTACATATGGCTCCGCAAACGGGGCCATATGTCTTCAGAGGGTGACATCACGATTTACTTGATCTTTTTTCCGGCGTTCGTCCCCGATCGGAGGCTGTATATCTCATCAATCTGCAGTACGACTGCACACAACGGCTGCTGCATGCCGTTATTCTGCGCAAAGTTCAGCGCATTTTCGTATGCTTCACCGTCCTCTGTTATCACTGGCGTACAGATAAAGCGGTATCCGTCACGATTCTCCCGATCAATCACGGCCACTGCCATTTTTGATCCTGCCCGGATATTCTTGAGCGTCCGTCCTCCCGTGTTCTCATTGTAAATCAGCGCTGTATCATCATAGACGCGCAGCGACCGCTTTGGCCCGATATCCGGCAGACCGTCTGGCCCCGTAGTGGCCTGCACAGGTAGCTGAACCGCCAGCATAGCCTTCATTTTTTCATCGAGTTTTGTCATCTTTCATCCTTATTTTCGGTTAACATCAGTCGCTCTTACTCTCCCGGAGAGTATGAGCGCAGAATACGGTACATCTCATCTTTCAGATGTAGTTTCTCACGCTTCATTTTTATAAGACGTATGCTGTCTGGGGCCGGGCGGGCCTCTTCCCGCGAGACCTCATGATCCAGTTCATTATGTCGCTGAAACAGCACCAAAAAATGGGCGTCTTCATTTTTTAGCCGCGAAATCAGCTCTCTGTATTCTGGAAACAATTTTCACCTCCGGTCATCTGCTGGTAATAGCAGTATCCAGTCTGTCGCCTGCAGCCTGTGCCTGGGAATACCTTATTTCCTTTTTTTCAGAAATTAATTAAACATGGGAAGTCACTACCTGTCCGTAACGATGCCGCTTTTATCTGGAAAAACAAAAAATGGAAAAGTTATTTTAATATTTATTCAACGAGCCAGTGCCTGATAACTGGTTAGCTGCATGGAGACTTACGGCATGAAGATTATCACTTCCTGCACAGGATTCGGTTTTCCCGTTTGCAGATTCCTGCCATATGCGGCATTCACTACCTCATTGGATTAGCCGCAATATTTGGCCTTGCAGGCCAGGGAATAGGCCGAATATCTCTTTCTAAATCTGTACCGGGACTAAGAAGCCTCCCTGCCTTATCAATTCGTTCCCGTTGTACTGGCGCCTCGTGCCAGTAAATAGCCACTATCATTAGTTCCGCCACTGGTTTAAAACAGTGAACAAAGATTTTCAACAACTCGATCAGTTAATCAAATACGCAGCCCGCAAAACGTAAGCGGTAAGTGAGAACCGTACTGACGCTTATTTATTGGAGAGATCTACGTTCCATGGCAGTAGTTCAGCCACTTTATTAGACGACCATTCCGGCAACACGCTCAG